>NZ_LYRQ01000001.1:0-221568 GCF_001661605.1 Pseudoalteromonas sp. MQS005
CTTCTTATTTTTTTTCTATAACATTATGATCTTGTTGTGTACCATTATTAATGTCGAGTACCTAACCTCTGCAACAGGAAGAACATTTTTTATATATGTTTTTGGTTTCTGTGTTTTCATGTTTTTTAATTTATTTGATAGTCATAAATTAGATGGGTTATTTAAGGCTTTGTCATTTACTTTGATTTTACTTGGGGTGGCTCAGTTTATTATACCTGAGCTATTGCCATTGGAGTTGCGGTATGTACCTTCTTTAGTAGAGCCATATCGCCTAGATAGTTTTTGGCTTGGAGGTAATGTCTATTATAAACCTAATGGCGCGGTCGGCAATCCTATTGAATTTGCCGTATTTTGTATTTTAAGCATTTTGTTTATTTTATACAGAAAAGAAAGCATAGGTTGCTTTTCAATATTTGATAAAATCCTTTTAGTGACTTCGTTTACTGCTATTTTGTTTACTCTTTCAAGACTTGGAATTGCTTTAGCGTTAATCGTTTTGATTTTCTATTTCATGCTATCAAGAAGGGCTTTTTATAAAAAAATTGCCTTATTTTCTTTTCTGTTTCTTTTAATAGTTTTATCGTTTGCTTTCAAAGATGATTTTCAGTTAATAAATGCTATTTGGTCACGCTTTGATGGAAGTGATGAGTTGGCTAAAGGCTCAAATTTAGAACACGCTAAGGATTACAAAGCAGTAGTCACATTATTATTAAGCAGCGCCTTTCATTTTTTATTAGGGTATGGTGTAGGTTATAATAATGCCAATAATGTAATAACAGATGGACTTTTATTTATTATAGCCTTGGACTTAGGAATGATAGGTTTAACTCTATTTTCTCTTCTATTAACTTTTCCTGTTCTTATGGTCAATAACATAACAGCATTGAAGTATATCTTATTACTTTTATTTGTATTTTATATTTCTTCTTTTGTTAACTCTGCATTCTTAAATAAAACAGTTTACTTTAGCTTTATGTTTATTGTTTCACACATAATTATTAGGCAAAAGCAGCCAAGTTTAAATGGGTAATATTTTATGAAAGGGTTGTACATTGGTGTTGTTTCCCATGGTCATTTTAACATTATTAAAAAGTTAGGGTGTTTAGCTCATTTATCATTAAATCATATAGAGGTTGGTATACTTGATAATGTTGGTGAAGAAGGTTTTGAGGAGTATTGTAAACACCACGGTATTGATTATCTAAAAAACAGTGTTGCTAAAGGGTTTGGTGAAAATAACAATATCTTATTTAATTATGCTTATAAACAAGGTTATTTAGACGAAAATGGGTACTTTTTAGTTTTAAATCCCGATGTAGCTATTGCTTTCAATATGCTACAAAACCTTGTATATAAAGCATACAAATGTAGGGATGAACTTGTAGCTATTAATTTATTTAAAAATAGTGAGTTTACCGAATCAGACCCATCAGTACGTAATTTTCCAGGCTTCATTGACTTTGCTAAATCACTACTGTTAGGTGTAAACCCAACGTTACTTGATAAGTCTGTCATTAAGGAAAGAACTACTGTTGATTGGGCTGCCGGCTCATTTTTACTCATAAAAGCTGCGGTTTATAAGCGCCTAAATGGTTTTGACGAGCGTTATTTTATGTATTGTGAGGATCTAGATATTTGTTGGCGGGCAAAGCATAGTTTGGGCGTGAATTTATATTTCTACCCAGAAGTAAAAGCACTACATCAAGCTCAGCATGCTAACAGGAAGATAATTTCTAAACATTTTTTTTGGCATATAAAAAGCGTCTTCAGATACCTGCTTTTAAAAAAGTAAGTTAGCTTTATACGGCTATTTATTGCAGCACCCCCTTTCAATTTTCTATTTTAGGTCAATATAAATGAAAGTTTTATTTAAAAACCGTTTTGATGCGTTTACTTCAGTCGGCGGTGATACTGTACAAATGCTAAATACTAAACGTGAACTTGAAGCACTTGGTATTGAAGTGGATATTGATTTAGGAATTACTCGTAATGTAAAACAGTATGATATAGTCCACGTTTTTAACCTGATGCGCTCATATGAGGGATCATTAGCTATATGGCAAGCAAAAGCGGCTAGTGTCCCAGTTGTTTACTCAAGTATTTATTGGGATTTTAGTGAGTTTAATAAAGTGGGGCGACAATCTCAGCTGCATAACTTTTTACATGAACATTTTTCAGAATTTACTGTTGAAAAGTTCAAAGAATCAGTTCGAGGTATCAGAGAGGGGAATGCTTTATCTTATACCCGTTATATGTTATCAACTTTTAAAAAGACATTAGAAGAAGTGGACTTATTCCTACCTAACTCTGTTAATGAAGGTGAATTGATTAGAACAAGAATATTACCCAATGCGCAATACCATGTTGTGCATAATGCTGTAGATAGTGGCATCTTTAATTTACAAAAAGGTCAAGCTAGGAATCAAAAAGCACTTACAGTTGCAAGATTAGATCCTCGAAAAAATGTTGATGCAATTATTAAGTCTAAACTATTACTAGAGGTTGATATATTTGGTGCAAAAGCTCCGAATCATAGTATTTATTACGATAAGTTATTAGAGAGCAAACCTAAAAATATTTCTTTTAAGGGAGCCATTGATAATGCGGAGCTGGCAACAATTTATAACCGTTACTCTATGCATATTTTGCCTTCTTGGTTAGAAACCCCTGGCTTATCTCAGCTTGAGGCTGCTGCTTGTGGATGTAATATAGTGTCTACAGATAGAGGATCTGCAAGTGAGTATTTTGGGGCTTTTGCAGAGTATTGTGACCCGAGTAAACCTGAGACAATAAAGCATGCTGTTGAACGTGTTATAAATAACACGCGGGAGCCAAAAGCGATGAGCGAATTCGTGTTAGATAACTACACCTGGAAAAAAACAGCTGCTCAAACACTTATGGCATACAAGTCAGTATTAGGAGAGAAGTAAATGAGTTATACAAGAAAGGAACTTGCTAACTTTATTGTTAAAAAGTTACAACTTCACATGGATAAGTTAACAGACAGTTATTCTTCAATGCCTAAAATACAATATTTTTATATTGATGATTTATTGCCAGAAGATTTAGCGGCTGCGATATACAATGCTTTTCCTGAACCAAAATCAATGTCATTGAATAAGACATTGAGAGAGTACAAATATATAGCGGCTCAAATGGACCAGTATGATCCCGTATTAGAAGAAATTATCTATGCTTTTCAAATGCCTGAGGTTGTTGCTCTGATAAGCAAAATAGTGGGTAAAGATGATTTATTTCCAGATGATAAGTTATATGCAGGTGGCATATCCTTGATGGGGGAGGGCCATTATTTAAACCCACATCTAGACAACTCACATGATAAAGAGCGAGAATTATGGCGTGCATTTAATTTATTATATTATGTATCACCTGATTGGAAGCTTGAAAATGGAGGAAATTTAGAACTCTGGCCTGATGGAGTTAAGGGTAATTCTATTACGTTAGAAAGTAAATTTAATCGTTTAATTGTGATGGCTACTCATAACAACTCATGGCATTCAGTGTCTCCTATTAAAGTAGATAGAACACGCTGCTGTGTTTCTAACTATTACTTTGCTACTAACCCAGTAGATGCGGAAGACTCCTTTCATGTAACTTCATTCCGAGGTCGCCCAGAGCAAAAGATTGTTGATATTTTACTAAGAGGGGATGCTAAAGTTCGTAACTTAATCCGTAAACTATTTACAAAAGGGATAAAAGAAACATCTCATTACTATAAGAAAGAAGATTAGAACGTTTGTTATTTTAACGCTTCAATTCTTAAAAAACTCGTAAGGTACAAAATGCATAAAGGAATTATATTAGCCGGTGGAAGTGGCACACGTCTTTACCCACTGACAAAAGTTGTTAGCAAGCAACTTATGCCTGTTTATGATAAGCCTATGGTTTATTATCCGCTTGCTACACTAATGCAAGCTGGCATTCAAGAGATACTGATTATTTCAACACCCAATGAAATTCATCGCTTTGAGGAGCTCTTAGGTGATGGCTCAAACTTCGGTGTGTCGATATCTTATCAAGTTCAATCAAGTCCTGATGGTTTAGCGCAAGCTTTTATATTGGCTGAAGAGTTTTTAGATGGCGCTCCTGCGGCATTGGTGCTTGGTGATAACATGTTTTATGGACATGACTTGGTGAAGTCACTAAAAAATGCTAATGCACAACAAAGCGGCGGAACTGTATTTGGCTATCATGTTTCCAATCCTAAATCTTACGGTGTTGTTGAGTTTAACGACTCAGGTATGGCTATTTCTATTGAAGAAAAACCTGTTGAGCCTAAGTCTAACTACGCCGTTCCTGGTTTATACTTTTTTGATGAGCGCGTAGTTGAATTTGCTAAAAATGTTAAACCATCGGCTCGTGGTGAACTGGAAATCACTGAAGTTATTGATCAGTATTTGAAAGCAGGTGAGTTAAAAGTTGAAATTATGGGCCGTGGTACAGCTTGGCTTGATACGGGTACTCATGACGATTTACTCGCAGCAGCGCAATTTATTGCCACTATTGATAAGCGCCAAGGCTTAAAAGTTAACTGTCCTGAGGAGGTTGCTTTCCGCAATGGTTGGCTAAGTGCGGATAAACTGCGAGAAATAGCACAGCCTCTGCGCAAGAGCGGCTATGGTGAATATTTATTAAAACTAATCGATGAGCGTATATTTTAATGAATTATATTGATACAGCTATACCTGACGTTAAAATTATTGAACCAAATGTGTTCGGTGATGATCGTGGTTTTTTTATGGAAACATTTCGCGTTGATGAATTTACTGTACATTGTGCTGAGCGCAGTTTTGTGCAAGATAATCACAGCAAATCTAGCCACGGAATACTTCGCGGTTTACATTACCAAACTCAAAACACTCAAGGTAAGTTAGTACGTGTTACGTCGGGCGAAGTGTATGATGTTGCGGTTGATATGCGCAAATCATCACCTACTTTTGGTCAACATGTTGGTGTAGTACTTTCTGGTGATAACAAACGTCAGTTATGGGTGCCAGAGGGTTTTGCGCATGGCTTTTATGTGATGAGTGACTCGGCAGAGTTTGTTTATAAATGTACAGATTATTACGCGCCAGAGTACGAAGTTTCGTTATTGTGGAACGATCCTGCCTTAAACATTCAGTGGCCGTTGGTTGATGGTAAAGCCCCTTTATTAGCTTCAAAAGATGAAGCTGGGCTTTTATTTAAAGATGCGCCAACATTTGCCTCTAAGTTTGAGTGAATGCATACTTTATGAAAATAATCGTTATAGGTAAGTCGGGGCAATTGGCTTGGGAGTTAAGTCAGCTTATACCCCCTGAACATGAAATAGTTTGTTTAGGGCGCAATGATATTGCTCTGCAAAGCGTTACAGCAATAACAGAATGTTTACAGCAGCAAAAAGCCGGTGGTGTTATTAATGCTTCTGCCTATACTGCAGTTGATAAGGCTGAAAGTGATGTTGATAATGCCTATGCGCTTAATGCCAATGCAGTAGGTAATTTAGCACAGGCCTGTAAAACGCTAGCAGTGGCTTTTGTGCATATATCTACCGACTTTGTTTTTCATGGTGATAAAGGTGTGCCATATTTACCTGATGATGAAATAAATCCATTAGGAGTTTATGGTGCTAGCAAAGCCCAAGGCGAGCAGTTAATCACCAAGCTTTACCCTGAGCGAAGCTGTATTATTCGCACCTCTTGGGTGTATTCAACACACGGTAATAACTTTGTAAAAACTATGCTGCATTTAATGCGCACTAAACCTGAGCTTGGTGTTATTAGTGATCAAATAGGTTCACCTACTTATGCTAAAGGGTTAGCAAAAGCTTGTATGGCGAGCTTAGCAAATGCTGTTACTGGTATTCACCATTACACCGATACTGGCGTTGCGAGCTGGTTTGATTTTGCTGTTGCGATTCAACGTATTGGTTTTGAACTTGGCTTGTTAGATAAAATAATACCAATAAAACCTATTACTACCGAACAATATCCAACACCTGCTAAACGCCCGAATTACAGCGTGCTAGATAAAAGTAGTTTAACGAATGCTTTGCCTGAACTTACCTTTAGTCATTGGCAAGCAGAATTACACACTATGATGACTGCCTTAAAAGCTGAGAAGTCTTAGTTTTATCACATTAACTTAACGTTAGAACGTAGTGTTTATATAGAGAATTATTATGAAAAAATTATTAGTTACAGGTGGTGCTGGTTTTATTGGCGCTAACTTTGTTCATTATTGGATGAAGAAATATACAGCCGACAAAGTTGTTGTACTTGATGCACTAACTTACGCAGGTAATATTGCTAATTTAGACAGTGTTAAAAATGAAGCTAACTTTACTTTTGTGCACGGTAACATTTGCGATCAAGCGTTAATTGAAAACTTATTGATTGATCACGGTATTGATACTTTAGTTCACTTTGCAGCAGAGTCGCATGTTGACCGCTCGATTACAGGGCCTGATGCTTTTATTGAAACTAATATTCTCGGTACCTATAGCTTGCTTAAAGCCGCTAAAAAAGTGTGGTTAGACGGTGAAAGAATACTTGAAGGGCATCGTTTCCATCATGTATCTACCGATGAAGTGTATGGCACGCTTTCACCTACCGACCCCGCTTTTACAGAGGATACGGCATACGCACCGAATTCACCTTACTCTGCTAGTAAGGCAGCAAGTGACCATTTAGTACGTGCATATCATCATACTTATGGTTTAAATGTAACGACAAGTAATTGTTCAAATAACTATGGTCCGTTTCATTTTCCTGAAAAATTAATTCCGTTAGTGATTACCAATATTTTGCATGATAAAGCCTTACCTATTTACGGTGATGGCCAACAAATACGTGATTGGCTATACGTTGAAGACCATGCATATGGTATCGACTTAGTATTAAAAAAAGGCAGAATTGGTGAAAACTATAATATTGGTGGTGATAATGAGTGGGCCAATATTGATATAGTAAAAACAATATCAAAGTTAGTTGAACAAGAATTTGTGAAAAATAAAGAGCTGGCCAATCGTTTTCCAAATGCAAAAGCAGCGATGGCACAAAATACAGAGTCACTTATTACTTATGTAAAAGACAGACTTGGGCATGATCGGCGTTATGCTATTGATGCCACTAAAACTAACAACGAATTAAGCTACCAACCAAAAGAGTCTTTTGAAACAGGCATTGCAAAAACCGTTACTTGGTATTTGAACAATGAGCAATGGTGGCAGAGCGTGATGGATGGCTCGTACCAAAACTGGATAGCTGAGCAGTACTCATAAATTAGTTAATTCATTGGGATAAGCTATAATTTACCCCACATTTATACAAGTAGTGCGAATAATTTAATAAAGTGTAACAACTGCAAATAGCCTATAAATTGTACTAATTGTTAACAGACAGGAACTCTGATGTTTTTAGATCTACTTTTTACCTTCTTCATTGCCTTCGCAATTTTATTTTTAATGCGTAAAGTTGCGCGCAAAGTAGGCCTACTAGATAAACCATCAGGGCGAAAGCTGCATTCAGGTAATATCCCGCTTGTTGGTGGGATCTCTATATGTATTACTATTATACACTATATATACTCACACCCAGGTATGATTAACCATGCCAATTTATACATGCTTTGTATATGTGGTTTAACGGCTGTTGGCGCATTGGACGACCGCTTTGATTTAAGTGTAAAAATACGTATGTTAGTACAAGCGCTCATATCTATAGCGATGATTTATTTTGCTAATGCCGAGATGCATAGCTTAGGAAACTTATTAGGCTTTGGTGTTATTGAGCTTGGAATGTTTGGTTCTTTGATCACAATATTTGCGGTAATAGGCTGCATTAACGCCTTTAACATGGTTGATGGCATTGACGGCTTGTTAGGTGGTTTATCCATCGTCACATTTGGCAGCGTGGGTATATTGTTGTTTCTCTCTGGTGAGCAAAGCTTAAGTTATTTGTGTTTATTGCTCGTTGTTTGCATGATCCCATATATTTTAATGAACTTAGGGCTAGTAGGCCATAAACGAAAAGTATTTATGGGCGACGCAGGTAGCATGATGATTGGTTTTACCGTTATTTGGTTGCTAATTGGTGCAAGCCAAGCTGAGGGTAACCCGATGATTCGCCCGGTAACTGCATTATGGCTTATTGCTGTGCCACTAATGGATATGGTTTCAATAATGATACGTAGGGTTAAACAAGGTAAATCACCTTTTAAACCCGACCGCGATCATTTACACCATATTTGCCAGCGCTTAGGTTGCTCATCTTTACAAACATTGACACTAATCTGTTTAACTGCATCATTGTTTGCTGGTATAGGTATTGTCGGTGAAATACTATTATTACCAGATTACATTATGTTTTATGGGTTTATAATCTTATTTGTTATTTACTTAGCTTTGTTAGCAAATCACTATACAGTGACCAACTTTATTAGGCGTAAACTCAATTTACCAGAGTTGACATTTAAGAGTTAACTTTATTTAAGAGCCGAAATTTTCGTATCATTGGTGATTTGTAGCGTTACAAAGCGGCATTATAGAGAGAATTGATGTTATGGATTTTTATTCTAAACGTTTTTTAATTCCTTACCATGTTTATACATTTTAGTGTTGATAATATTAGTTTATTGGGTTGATAAAGTAAAAAACAGGATATTTTATGAGTAATACAGTTGTATATGTTTCGGGAACGTTTGATTTATTCCACAGTAATCATTTAAAAATGATTACTTATGGTAGAGGTTTAGGTGACACTTTAATAGTGGGTGTGAGTACAGACGAGCTCGTATGCTCATATAAAAAACCACCTGCAGTACCATTTGAAGAGCGAATAGCTATTGTTGAGGGTCTTAAAGGCCCTGATGTTGTAATACCGCAACGCACCTTAGATCATCATGAGACAATTGAAAACCTAAATATAGATGTTTTTGTTATTGGAGATGATTGGAAGGGGAAGTACGATTACTTAAAAAAACAAGGTGTTAAAGTTTTTTATTTTCCTTACGGGGCTGGAGTTAGCTCGACGAATTTAAAGAAAAAAATATATGACGAATATAAGAAGCTTATTGAGTCAAGTGATGTACATCCAATTCCAGAGCCTAAGTCATGAAAGTTTTAATAACAGGTGGTAACGGGGACTTAGCTAGTTTTTTATCGGATGAGCTCAATCGCTTGGGTTATCTAGTTGATGCCCCAAATAGGCTGGAGTTAAATGTTAGTGAACCAAGCTCTGTAGAAATGTACTTTAAAGATAAAAAATATGATGTTGTCATTAATGCTGCTGGAACTCTATACTCAAGCTTAATTGCTGATTCAGATCCTCGTTTATGGATAAAGGATATCGAAGTAAACTTGATAGGAACTTATTTAGTTTCGAGAATGGCTATAAAAGAAAATGCTGCTGTTCAGCTATTCAATATAGCGTCCACAGCTGCTTTTAATAATTATAAAGATTGGACCTCTTACTGCTCAGCTAAAGCTGGAGTTGTAACATTATCTAAAGGTCTTCACCTAGATGGTTATAATATTAATGTTTTTTGTCCAGGAGCAATTGAGACTAAATTACGTTCAAGTCTAACTATTAATAACCCTAATGTTATGACTATAGAAGAGGGGGCTGCTCCAATTTTAAAAGCATTGCTAGAAGGAGATAACGGTAAGCTATACTTCTATAGGAAGCATGAGTACAGGGAAGAGTTACTTCCAAATTAATATTTAGTATTTTATGGTCGGTGCTGGTGGCGAAATACAGCTAACAGATGCGATTGATACGTTAATGGAAAGCGAAACGGTAGAAGCGTTTCATATGAGCGGCCGCTCACACGACTGTGGCGACAAACTCGGTTATTTAAAAGCAATTGTAGAATACAGCATGCGCCATGAAACTTTGGGTGATGAGTTTACTGAATATATGAAAGAGTTGCTTAAAGGGTAAAGGTGCTAGGGGCCAGGTACTAGGTAGAGATTAAGCCAAGCATGGTTTTAAAATTCACGGTAGTGGGTTGCCGGTAACGGGCAACGAGTAATGGGCTACGGACCTAAATCCTAATACCGACGCGGGGTGAACCCGCTGCTACAGGTATAAAAAAACCTTGCAATGTTAACCGCAAGGTTTTTAAATACCTAAAACCTAAAACCTAAAACCTAAAACCTAAAACCTAAAACCTAAAACCTAAAACCTAACTATCAGGCTCGCATCAATTCCGTGAGTAGTTTACAATGGCAAGTTCGGTTTGATAAATGCTGGCGACTGCTCGTTAAGCTAAGGTTACGGGATATAATATGGAAAATTGGTATTTAGTTATGTGCAAGCCCCGACAAGAGGAAAGGGCAAAAACTAACTTAACCAACCAAGGGATTGAGGCATTTTACCCCAAATTAACAACAGAAAAGCTGGTTAAAGGTCGTCGTACTGTTAAACAGCTCGCTTTGTTTCCTAATTACTTGTTTGTTCGTCTTAAATTAAACAGCGGAAATTTTTCTGCTGTAAAAAATACCCGCGGGATCGGTGGGTTTGTATCTTATGGTGCGAGTTATCAAGTGGTACCCAATTTTTTAATTGAGCAATTACAAAGTGAATGTTCAAAAACCGTTGAGTCAACAATACCAAAAGCGGGTGATGTAGTGAGTGTTAATAATGACTCTTTTAAAGGTATACAGGCAATTTACAAAGAACCCGACGGCGATATGCGCAGTATTTTATTAATTAACTTACTTAACAAACAAATAGAAATGAGCGTAGACAATAAAGATATTGAATCTTAGATAAAAGTGATGGTGCTAGGTTCTAGGTATAGATTAAGCCAAGTGCGGTGTTAAAGTTCATG
Source organism: Pseudoalteromonas sp. MQS005 (assembly GCF_001661605.1). NCBI lineage: Bacteria > Pseudomonadati > Pseudomonadota > Gammaproteobacteria > Alteromonadales > Pseudoalteromonadaceae > Pseudoalteromonas > Pseudoalteromonas sp. MQS005. The sequence continues at coordinate 10,834 of NZ_LYRQ01000001.1, forward strand.
GTAACGAGCTCCGGGCGATGGGCATCGAGCAACGAGCCTAGAACTTAGGGCAGCGGGCAACGAGTTACGAGCCTAGCACCTAGAACCTAGGCCCTCGAACCTAACCCTAATACCGACGCGGGGTGAACCCGCTGCTACGGATATAAAAACCTTGCGATATTAACCTTAAGGTTTTTAAATACCTTGAACCTTGAACCTTGAACCTTGAACCTTGAACCTTGAACCTTGAACCTTGAACCTTGAACCTCGAACCTCGAACCTATCCCTTGCCAATTTCTACCGTCACCTCATCTCCCAATATTTCTCTGTATTTTGCTGCGAGTGTATTTTTAGCGTCATCATCGCCGTGAACTATTTTTATATGGTGGGGCTTTTTGCGCATACCGGTTACAAATTTGATGAGACCGGCTTGATCTGCATGCAAACTTGTACATGCTCTGTATTTGCGGGTTAACAGCGGTAGGCGCATTAGACGACCGTTTTGATTTAAGCGTAAAAATACGCATGTTAGTGCAAGCGTTAATATCTGTAGCTATGATTTACTTTGCTAATGCAGAACTACATACATTGGGAAATTTACTTGGTTTTGGCGCTATTGAGCTAGGACTATTTGGTGGTGTGGTAACTGTACTTGCTGTTATTGGGTGTATTAATGCATTTAACATGGTTGATGGTATTGATGGCCTATTAGGTGGCTTATCAATAGTGACTTTTGCGAGTATTGGTATATTACTTTTATTAGCGGGTGAACAAAGCCTAAGTTATTTATGTTTGTTATTGGTAGTGTGTATGGTGCCTTATATACTATTAAACTTGGGCTTTGTTGGTCATAAGCGTAAAGTGTTTATGGGTGATGCGGGAAGCATGATGATTGGCTTTACTGTTATTTGGTTGCTTATAGGCGCAAGCCAAACGGCTGGTAACCCCATGATTCGACCTGTTACAGCACTATGGTTAATTGCAGTGCCGTTAATGGATATGGTTGCAATTATGGTGCGCCGAGTTAAGCATGGTAAGTCTCCATTTAAGCCAGACCGTGAGCATTTACATCATATTTGCCAACGCTTAGGCTTTTCATCACTACAAACATTAACTCTAATTTGCTTTATTTCTTCGGTTTTTGCCGCGGTGGGGATTGTTGGTGAAGTTTTATTAGTTCCTGAGTTTGTTATGTTTTATGGTTTTATTGCTATCTTTACTGTGTACCTTATTTTTTTAATAAACTATTGCACTGTAATGAATTACTTCCGACGCAAGCTAAATTTACCTGAAAAACAGTTTTCATCAAACTAGTATATTTTTTCTAAAACAACGAGTTAGCAACTCGGTGTTTTACTTTCTGAAATATTTATAACTTACTCTACCTACTTTTAGCTGATTCAGGCTGTATATATTTAGCTATGCTACTTTTGTAAGCAAATATACTCACTTATATTAAAGGACCATTTGTGAAAGCTGTAATTCCTGTTGCCGGTTTAGGCACCCGTATGTTGCCAATGACTAAGGCAATCCCTAAAGAAATGCTCCCCTTGGTTGATAAACCGCTTATTCAATACATAGTAAATGAATGTGTGGCGGCGGGTATTAAAGAAATTGTGCTCGTGACACATAGCTCTAAAAATGCCATTGAAAACCATTTTGATACCAGTTTTGAGTTAGAAGCCACGCTAGAAAAACGTGTAAAACGTACTTTGCTAGATGAGGTGCGCTCTATTTGCCCAGCAGATGTTACTATTATGCACGTTCGCCAAGGTGAAGCTAAAGGCTTAGGGCACGCTATTTTATGTGCTAAGCCAATAGTTGGTGATAGTGACTTTGTTGTGGTTTTACCCGATGTAATTTTAGATGCTTATACAGCAGATCAAAAAACTGAAAACTTAGCGGCGATGATCGCACGTTTTAAGCAAACCCATGCCAGCCAAATTATGTTAGAGCCCGTTGCTATTGAAGATGTAAGTAAGTATGGCATTGCTGATATTAATGGTGTAGAGCTTGCTGCTGGTGAAAGTGCAGCAATTAAAAGAATGGTTGAAAAACCAGCCGCAGAGGTTGCTCCTTCAAACTTAGCCGTTGTTGGTCGTTATGTTCTAAGTAAAAATATTTGGCCATTACTCGCTAAAACTCATGTAGGCGCAGGTGGTGAAATACAGCTTACAGACGCGATTGATGCATTATTGGCTATTGATACGGTAGAAGCGTTTCATATGAGTGGCCGCTCACACGACTGTGGTGATAAACTCGGCTATTTAAAAGCGATTGTAGAATACAGCATGCGCCATGAAACGTTAGGTGCTGAGTTTACTGAATATATGAAAGAGTTGGTTAAAGGGTAACGGGCGACGGGCATCGGGTAACGAGCTACGAGCTTCAGGCCTCCAGCCTAGAACTTCGAATTAACCAGTTGGGTTAATGGTTTTATGTTCTCGTTTACTCCTCATTCACTTCTCTTTGTGAATAAGATCTTAAAATATTTATGCACAAAGAGTTTAAGAGACGCAGCGCTTTTAGAGGAAGTTACGGGCTGCGAACCTCGGGCCTCGAACCTAAATTCTAATACCGACGCGGGATGAACCCGCTGCTACAGGTATAAAAAAACCTTGCGATATTAGCCGTAAGGTTTTTAAATATCTGGAACCTGGAACCTGGAACCTGGAACCTGGAACCTTGAACCTTGAACCTTGCAGCTCGAACCTAGCAGCCTTTTAAGCCCGACCTCGCAGCGCAGAAATACAACTTGCCAGCATGACAAACCCTAATGACATTTTAAACGCCAATGAAATGGTGCTCATTAGTGCGTAGCTATTTTGCGCTGAGAAGGTGCTGTCACCAAGGTAATAATGCACAATTAAGTTGATTAAGCTCATGCCAAATAAATTACCAATAGTGCGTGATAAGTTCATTGAGGAAGACGCCACACCTAGCTCACTTTTATCCACTGCACCCATAATGGCATTGTTGTTAGGGGTCGAAAATAAGCCAAACCCAATCCCTAATAATAACAGTGAGCCACTAATGTAAGCGGTGCTTGAACTAACCGATAACTGGGATAACAGGAAAAATCCAACCAGAACAATTACACAGCCTAGCGTGGCTAGTAAGCGTGGTTGTATTTTATCGGCAAGTTTACCTGCTAGGGGCGCCATGATAGCCATTGAAACCGCTTGTAGTAATACTATTTGTCCTGCATGTACGGGGCTTAATCCTTTTATATATTGCAGGTACAAACTTAACAAAAAGGCCAGTGAAAAGTTACTGGCATACATGAGAAACGAAGTAGTCAACGATAGGCTGAACACACGACTTTCTAAAAACATTTGTACTCTAATTAAGGGGCGCCGACTGCGACTTTGGTGAACAATAAATAGCATTAAACAAATGATTGAAAGTGCGGTTAATAGCCAGCCAGCTACATTTGGTAAATCACTTAATCCTAATACTAAGCACAGTGCAAAGAGCGAGAAAATAACCATGCCCCACCAGTCAAACGGTGATTTTTTATCGTTTTTCCATTCGCCATGTAAAAATAGTTTAATGGCAATAAGTAGCATAAGTACCAAGGGGATTTGCGAGTAAAACACGGCGCGCCATCCCCATATTTCAGTGAGCCAGCCACCAACCGCAGGCGCTGCACTGAGTCCTATGTATACACACGCCGCAGAGATGCCCAGTGCCATTCCGCGTTTATTATCAGGCGTGACAGAGGTGATAATGGCAACGCCTATACCAAAAATCATGGCGCCTGCAGCCCCTTGTATAAAGCGCCAAAAAAGCACCCACTCAATAGAGTTTGCTAACGCACACATTAGCGAGGCCAGTGCATTTAAGCCTAAACCAAATGCATACACGCGTTTGCGACCATAGTTGTCTGCTATTTTACCGCACGGCAGCATAAAGATAACGCTACTGAGTAAATACAAGGTGGGCATCCACGCAATCATTTTTGCGCTTGCGTGTAAATCTTCAGCAAGGTCAGGAATAGCGATATTAACGCCTGCCATGCCAAGCGGTCCAATAATAGAGCCGCTACAAACGATAATAAGTGCAATCGTAGTGGGGGGGAGATTAAACAAGAGGTATCCTTTTATTTACTGGCCTTAAAATGATACGTGAATATACTTGCTTGTACAGGATTTAAAGGGCAGCGGGTTGCGGGCGACGAGCGGTGGGCAACGGGCTATGGGCTGCGAGCTACGAGTTACGAGTTACGAGCCTAGAGCTAAACACCGAACCTCAAACCTAAAGCCTAAATCCTGCGCGAGGTAAACTCCCGCCTACGGGCAAGTTAATATGGGTGTGTGAATGTAGGCGTGGCTTTATACCGCGTATTTTACGTTTTGGATTAAAGGTTAAAGGTTGAGATTAAGCCAAGCACGGTGTTTGGATTGAACGTAGGCGGGGCTTTATGCCGCGCACTGGTAGCTTTATGTCGCGTCAAAGGTAAAAAATTATTCACCACAGAGGTCACAGAGGTCACAGAGGAAGTGATTAAAAGTAAAAACAGTTAGCTGTCAGCGTTCAAAAAGGTATTACTCTGTGTAGCGCGAAGCGCCTCGGTGCTCTCTGTGGTTCAAAAATAAATATTTTAGGTTAAAGGCGAATGGTTAAAGTAAAAGAGCAGGTTTTAGAAATCAGATAGCAGACAGCAGATAGTAGAAATCAGACATCAAGCAGAGTCGAACCTATTTTTTAAGCTAGTTAGCATAGCTGCTAACTCTTTTGTTTCTAAAACCCATACTTGGCTTATACCTTTTGGTAAATAGCCAATTTCATCCCCAATATAGATTTGGGTGCGCGCTTCACCTAGTGAGGCGCGTGCAATATCAATAAAGCGGCTTTTTTCTTTAAAGCTTTCTCTGCAAACCCCCTCAGCTATATTGCTGGGAACCGATAGCGCAGACCGAGTTAACTGATCTCTAAACCCATAATCTTTTAAATTAGCGGTAGATTTATAAATTTCACAACTTAGTTTTACAGATCTTTTCCATACATCTAAATGCTCAAAGTTCATTACGATCTCCTAGGTTAAAATAAGACTTCTGATATCTGACTTCTTATTTTACTGTTATTTATCCCTTGCCAATTTCTACCGTCACCTCATCTCCCAATATTTCTCTGTATTTTGCTGCGAGTGCATTTTTAGCGTCATCATCGCCGTGAACTATTTTTATATGGTGGGGCTTTTTGCGCATACCTGTTACAAATTTGATGAGACCGGCCTGATCTGCATGAGCACTATAACCGCTTATAGTGTGTATTTTGGCGTTAATATTCACCCTAGTATTATTTATCAACACGTAGCCATTTTTTGGTCCGTAGGTTTGTATGTCGCGACCTAATGTACCGCGCCCTTGGTAACCTACAAAGAGTACGTCGGTGGTTTTGTCGGTTAAAAATCGCTCTAAGTAATTAACTATACGCCCGCCGGTGCACATACCGCTTGCTGCTAAAATAATGGCAGGTGTTTGGCGGCTGGCTAAGTAATTTATTAACGCTAAGTGCTCGCTATGGGTGTTTATTGTAGTGAGGTTTTCAAAGTCGAGTGGGTGACGACCTTTGGCTACTTTTTGTTTGGCTTCTTCATCCCATAAATATTTAAATTTTCGGTACTGCTGAGTAAAGTTAGCTGCCATGGGGGAGTCGAGTATTACTTGTATTGTGCGCCAAGGTGAGTTTTTAGCAGAAGCATGAACAAGTTGTTCAAGTTCGTATAACAGCTCTTGCGTGCGGCCAATACTAAAGGCAGGCACAAGTACTACGCCGTTGTCGGCAACGGCGCGTTCAATCACGTTTTTTAAGGTTTGCGTACGCTGCTTGCGGCCTTGGTGATTTTTATCACCATAAGTTGACTCTATGACTAAGGTATCGGCTTTATAGGGCGCTTTAGGTGCGGGTAGTAAAGGCGTATAGGGCGCCCCTAAATCACCAGAAAAAACCACTCTATGATTATTGCTCGCTTTATAAGGAGGCGTGCTTATGTCTATTTCTAAATAAGCGGAGCCTAAAATATGCCCTGCTCGTTGTAGTCGGGCTTTCGCTGTGTGTTCACCTTTGCAAGGAAGCTCAAACCAGGCTTTAAAGTCTACAGCTACAACTTGTTGTTTAAGCAGCCTTAAGCAGGTATCTATTATTTTTTGGTCTCGCGTAACGCCCACTTTTAATGCATCTTCAATGACTAACGGCAATAAGCTTGCTGATGCGACAGAGGTAAATATTGGCCCTTTAAAGCCAGCCATCAGTAAATAGGGAATTCGGCCAACATGATCAATATGGCAATGGGTAACTATTAATGCGCGAACAGTGTCTATATTAAATTCAATGCTTAGATCATCTACAGAATCTTCACCTTGGAATAGTCCGCAATCAATTAGAAAAGAGCTTTGGTCGTTTATTATCAGCTGGTGGCATGAGCCTGTCACGCCATTTACTGCTCCGTGGTGAAGTATGTGCATTTTATGTCCTTATGTTTTGGCTGCGGGCTGCGGGCTGCGGCTTGAAGCCCGAGCCTAGCACTTAGAGCCTAACGCCTTTATTTTATCGATAAATATAGCAGGTATTTTAATAAGACGGGGCTTTATACCGCAACTGATGGGCCAAGTGCAGCGGGCGACGGGCTCGAAGCTCGCGGCTCGTAGCCCAAAACGTAAGTTAGTGATTTTTTACCACAGAGGTCACAGAGTGCACAGAGGTATTAATTAAAGACAAAAGTTAAAGAGCAGTGATATTAGAACTTAGATGTAAGTAATTGATTTCTCGGTGTAGCGCGCAGCGCCTCGGTGTTCTCTGTGGTTCAAAAAAATTAAAACACTATTTACCACCGAGGTCACAGAGTGCACAGAGGAAGTGATTAAAAATAAAGAGCAGTTATTATGTCAGATATCAGTAATTGATTTCTCGGTGTAGCGCGAAGCGCCTCGGTGTTCTCTGTGGTGCAAAAAAATTAAAACACTATTTACCACAGAGTGCACAGAGGAAGTGATTAAAAATAAAAACTGTTGTTAGATTTTGAGATTTCAGTAATTGAAGCTTTTCTCGGTTTAGTGCTTCGATTTTCACTGTGATTCAAAATAATCCTTTAGACGAGAAAGTGACTATACTGTCAAAATAAATTACAAGGAAGTGGATAAAAATATCAATGGAAACAGATTTACTAACTCATAAGGTTATTGGTTGCGCCATTGAGGTTCATAAAAATTTAGGTCCTGGTTTATTAGAGTCTAGTTATGAAAGTTGCCTAATGTATGAACTAAATCAATCCGGACTGCTAGCTATTGCACAAGCTGAACTACCTATAAAATATAAGAATGTATCAATCGATACAGGTTATAGACTTGATATATTGTTACCGGATAAGCTAATTGTTGAGTTAAAAGCAGTTGATAAATTGCGGCCTATTCATTCTGCTCAGTTGATGACGTATTTAAAGCTGACAGGAATAAGAACAGGTTTACTAGTTAATTTTAATGAAGTTAAGCTCGTTGACGGTATTAAAAGGATCAGAATTTAACTACTTTACTTCCTAAATAATTTCAAGATTAAGAAGTTACAAATGACTGTCTTCTCGGTGTAGCACGAAGCGCCTCGGTGTTCTCTGTGGTGAAAAAATTAAAACACTATTTACCACAGAGGTCACAGAGGAAGTGATTAAATGTAAAGATCAGTTATTGTGTCAAATATCAGAATTTAGATATCAGTAATTGATTTCACGGTGTGGCGCGCAGCGCCTCGGTGTTCTCTGTGGTGCAAAAAAATTAAAACACTATTTACCACCGAGGTCACAGAGTGCACAGAGGAAGTGATTAAAAATAAAGAGCAGTTATTATGTAAGATATCAGTAATTGATTTCTCGGTGTAGCGCGAAGCGCCTCGGTGTTCTCTGTGGTGAAAAAAATTAAATCACTATTTACCACAGAGGCCACAGAGTGCACAGAGGAAGTGATTAAAGGTAAAAGATAAAAAAACAGTTGTTAGATTTTGAAATTTCAGTAATTGAAGCTTTTCTCGGTGTAGCGCGCAGCGCCTCGGTGTTCTCTGTGGTTCAAAAGCGGGCTGCGAACTTACCTACCCACTGCGCGGGGTAAACTCCCGCCTACAGGTATAAAAAAACCTTGCGATATTAACCGCAAGGTTTCTAAATATCTGGAACCTGGAACCTGGAACCTGGAACCTGGAACCTAGCTCTTAAAAGCGTCTTGTAGTGGTGGTACTACTTGCTTTTTACGGCTCAATACGCCGTCTAGCCATACTTTACCGTCTTCTGGTTTTTCACCATAGGCTTGCTCAACTAGGCTGGCATCGTCTGATGCAATTAGCATTTGTGAGCCTTCTTTCATAATGTCGGTCAGAAGTAAAAATACTGAATGACGACCGCCTTCTTCTTTAAGCTTGGCAATGTCGGCTTCAAGGTCAGCTTTAATCTCGTCAAATACTGCAAGGTCAATAACTTCTAACTGACCAATGCCAACAAGGTTACCGTTCATGTTAAAGTCTTTAAAGTCACGCATTACTAAATCACGTACAGGCGTATCTTCAACGGCTGATTTAACGCGGAACATGTCCATGCCTAGTTCTTTAAAGTCTTCAATGCCTGCAATTTCAGCAAGGGCTTCAACACATTTAATATCGGCAGTGGTACAGGTTGGCGATTTAAAAATAACCGTGTCACTTAAAATGGCGCAAAGCATAATGCCGGCAATGTCTTTAGGGATCTCAACGTTGTAGAAGTCATACATCATTTTAATAATGGTGTTTGAACATCCAACAGGGCGGATCCAACACTCAAGCGGTGTTGATGAGGTTAAATCACCTAGTTTATGGTGATCAACCACGCCCACTACGCGAGCTTGGTCGATATCGTCAGGTGCTTGGGTTTTTTCTGTGTGGTCTACAATGTAAACGTCTTCGCCAGCGTAGCTAAGTTTTAGCTCAGGTGCTTCGAAGCCAAATTTATCTAAAATAAACTGTGTTTCTGGTGATACTTCACCAAGGCGGGTTGGAATTGCCGGCTCATCAATTTGGTTTTTTAAATAAGCCAGTGCAATTGCACCACATATTGAATCTGAATCTGGGATTTTATGGCCCACTACATACATTGACATTGACTAAACTCCTTAAAATTTGCCGATATTCTAGCAAAGTATCCAGCTTTTAACATATAGACAGTGCAATTAAGTTTTAGCTAAACTTGAAAATCTTATACAAATTAGGAACTGCATATGCGATTAAGCCGCAAAGGTTGGAACAATGTTATTATTTTTTCTATGTTGATCATGATCTTCTTTTTAAATGGTCTTCATAAAAAGATTGGATCCGATGAAACGCAGGCGCAACTGCAGCCACTACTTCCTGTGCAAAGCTTTGTGTTAACACTTGAATTTAGCGACCAAAAAATTGAGCGCATTGGTACAAGCTGGCGTACTACTGCTTTGATCAAAGAGGTACCGCTTAGTTGGCAAGGTTCAGAGCAGCAACTTAGTGAGCTTGTTTATTTATGGCAAAATACAGCGTTAATGACGACAGCCACACCTGATGCGCTTGATGTTAATAAGCCACTATCGGCAGCGACGTTTGAACTCGCGGGTGAGCCCCTACCTTGGGTGTACTTATTATACGAAGCAAATGGTCAGTATTATCTTCTCGAGAAAACCAGTCAGCGACTAATGTTGCTTGATTTAAGCACTGCCAAGCAATTATTTCCTAGTTTTACCTTTTCATAAGTGAGTTTTTAAATGCCTGAATTACCAGAAGTAGAAGTTAGCCGCATGGGCATTACCCCCCATGTGCTAAACCAAGTCGTTACTAAGGTAAACATTCATAATGCAAGTATGCGCTGGCCTGTGCCAGATGAGGTATACCAACTTGAGGGGTTGGTGGTTAGCAGTATTGAACGCCGCGCAAAATACTTGCTATTAGAATGTGAGCTTGGGGCGGCTATATTGCACTTAGGGATGTCAGGGAACTTGCGCGTTGTAAATAAAACCGAGCCACTTAAAAAACACGACCATGTTGAGTTTATTTTAGCGAACGACAAGGCACTGCGTTTAAACGATCCACGCCGCTTTGGTTGTTGTTTATGGCAAGCACCCAATGAAGAGCACAAGCTACTAGCTAAATTAGGCCCTGAACCACTCACTGATGACTTTTTTGCTAAACGTGTTTATGAGCAATCACGTAATAAAAAAGTGCCCGTTAAGCAGTTTATTATGAATAACGCCGTGGTGGTGGGGGTCGGTAATATTTATGCTAACGAGTCATTATTTAAAGCGGGTATTGACCCTCGTAAAGAAGCCGGAAAGGTAAGCCTTAAACGCTACCAAGCGTTAATCCCAATTATAAAAGACACCTTAGCCGCTGCAATTACTCAAGGCGGCACAACGTTAAAAGACTTTGCCCAAAGTGACGGTAAGCCTGGCTACTTTGCGCAACAGTTATTAGTGTATGGCCGAAAAGGCCAACCTTGTGTAAATTGCGATACCGAATTAACCGAAATTCGCCTAGGGCAACGCAGCACCGTTTTTTGTGAGGTGTGTCAGAAGTAGAGAGTAGCTGTCAGCTGTAAGTTTTCAGCTGTCAGTTAAGACTGGTTACTCACTTGTCTTTATTTTTGCTATCAAGCTTGTTAGCATTTTTGATAGTTGAACAGTTTCATCTAGCCAAGACTTGCCTATGTCAGTATTAATATAGCTAATATCGATGCCAATATATATTTGGGTTCTTGCCTCAGCAAGCGAGGAGCGAGCGATATCTAAAAAGCGTACTTTTTCTTTATCGCTCTCTCTTGTCATACCCTCAGCTATATTACTAGGAACAGATAAACTAGAGCGTATTAGTTGATCTCTAAAGTTAAAGTCTTTGATTGGTTGTGTATTTTTATAAATATTAGCGCTAAGGCGGGCTGAACGCTTCCATACATCTAAGTTTTCAAAGTTCATAATACAAAATCCTTATGCTCAGTTTTTATCCTAGTTGATATTTTATTAACTACAAATATCTATTTTCAGCAAGGAAGTATTTTCTGTTGACTCTAAAGTTATAATTAGCTTTTCTGACCGCTGACCGCTGACCGCTGACCGCTGACCGCTGACCGCTGACCGCTGACCGCTGACCGCTGACCGCTGACCGCTGACCGCTGACCGCTGACCGCTGACCGCTGACCGCTGACCGCTGAGTAATAACTTTTCTTGCGGAAAAAACAACCGGCCGGTAGCAATGTAGTTTAAGTGCTGGTATACTCCCGCGTCTGCCACGTTGCGTTCTATGTCCTCATATAGTTTAGCCACTTGTGAGCGGCGCAAAAGTCTAAAACTCGAAGGGGTTGTAGCAAACTTAGAGCGGTAGTTAAACATAACTACCTGTGGTTTTAATTGAAAAACATTGGATTTTTATAAATGAAAACGTTTGTTGCTAAACCAGAAACAGTAAAACGTGACTGGTACGTAGTTGACGCTGAAGGTAAAACTTTAGGTCGCATCGCTACTGAAATCGCTCATCGCCTACGCGGTAAGCATAAAGCTGAGTACACACCGCACGTAGATACTGGTGATTACATCATCGTTATTAACGCTGAGAAAGTTACTGTTACTGGTAATAAATTCAAAGACAAAGTGTACTATGCTCACTCTGGTTTCCCAGGTGGTCTTAAGTCTACTACTTTTGATAAACTTCAAGCTGCAAAGCCTGAAATGATCATCGAAAAAGCTGTTAAAGGCATGTTGCCACGTGGTCCTTTAGGCCGCGCTATGTACCGTAAACTTAAAGTTTACGCGGGTACTGAGCACAATCATGCTGCACAACAGCCTCAGGTTCTAGACATTTAAGGAGCACTATCATGGCAAATCAATACTACGGTACAGGTCGTCGTAAAAGTTCAAGTGCTCGCGTATTCTTACGCCCAGGCACTGGTAACATCGTAATCAACAAGCGCTCTTTAGAAGAGTACTTTGGTCGCGAAACAGCACGCATGGTTGTTCGTCAAGCTCTTGAGCTTGTTGACATGACTGAAAAGTTTGACTTACACATCACCGTTGCTGGTGGTGGTACTACTGGTCAAGCTGGTGCTATTCGTCACGGTATCACTCGTGCACTTATGGAGTTTGACGAGTCATTACGTCCACAACTTCGTAAAGCAGGTTTCGTTACTCGTGATGCACGTAAAGTTGAACGTAAGAAAGTGGGTCTTAAGAAAGCGCGTAAGCGTCCACAGTTCTCAAAACGTTAATTTTTACGTTATCAAGAATTCAAAAACCCAGCTTATGCTGGGTTTTTTGTTTTGTAGCTATAAGATTTTGCTTCAAGGTTCAAGGCTCAAGGTTCAAGGTTCAAGGTTCAAGGTTCAAGGTTGATACGACCCCGATAAAGTAGACACGGGTTTTTAATTCATTAACTCGTATTGCATGGGACTCACATTTCCTAGCGTGCCATGCATTCTTACTGAGTTGTAGTAGTTTTCGATATAAAAGCGACTTTGTACTGTCATTTCACTACGACTCAGTTCATTTAAATTGTTCATCCATTCTTTTTTATACTGGGCAAAAAAGCTTTCTGAGCAGGCATTATCCCAGCAATTCCCTTTTCTCGACATGCTAATTGTTACCTGTCGGTTGTTCAACCACGATATTGTTTCTTTTGCACGATACTGGCTGCCTTGGTCTGAGTGAAATAATAAGCGACTTCCATCAGGTTTACGTGCATCCCATGTTTTTTTTAACGCTCTAATCACCAAGTCTGCGCTGTTAACTCGACTTGTTGCCCAACCAACGACTTTGCGTGAGTATAAATCTAAAATTACACATAAATACTGCCAACCCTCTCTGCAACGAACTTGCGTTATGTCTGACACCCATACCGTATTGGGTTCATCAACACTAAACTCACGACCCAATAAGTTTTCTGCAGTGATATGCCCCTGCTTTTTTCCGCTACCGGTATATCGGCGTTTACCCGCGGCTGAGCGGTAACCCATACTCTGCAGTAATCGCTGCACACGGCCTTTACTACACTCATACCCATTATCTATAGCGGCTTTCCACAACTTTCTGTAGCCCGGAATACAGTGCTCATCACTACTTACTTTTTTCAAAAACTCAAGCAATGAGTCGTTTTCTGACGCACGTTGACTTAATGATTGCTTTAGCCATTTATAATATCCAGCTTTTGATACTGACAACCATGTGCATAATTTTTTTATCGTTTTCTTAGCTGTCGCAGCTTGGTGAATATACTCAAATCTTATTCTTTTCGGCTGTCCAAGTAGGCCTTCGCCTTTTTTAACACATCGTTCTCCAACTGCGCATCTTCCAATTGCTTTTCAAGCTTACGCACTTGGCGCTCCAAATCTTTATATGACTTATCAGGGCCTTGGTTTTTAATTGGGTTAGATGTACTTTTTGACGTCATTTTTCGTCTCCATTTAGATAATAAGACAGGGTTAATGCCCAGCCGATGAGCTATTACATTAACAGTATCTGGAGAGTCTAACGATTGTTCAACTGCTTTTGTTTTAAATTCAATTGAATGACTACGCCTAGTTTTGATTTTCATAACACTTATTCCTTAAATAAGTGTCCACTTTTATAGAGTCGTATCAGGTTCAAGGCTCAAGGCTCAAGGTTCAAGGCTCAAGGTTCAAGCTATAAATTTGATCTAAGCTTTGTGTCTTTCTTATTTTACAGTTATAAGTTAAGCATGTTTCAGCTGACTGGTTATGTTATGAGGTTTGAAGATTTAAGGGTATGGCAACGTTCAGCCGATTTAGCTTGCGAGATTTATTTACATTTTAAGCAGAGCAAAGAGTTTGGTTTAAAAGATCAAATAACACGATCTGCGCTTTCAATTTCTTCAAATATAGCAGAGGGTTATGAACGGGTAACACCTAAAGATTATACTCGATTTTTATCATATTCTAAGGGGAGTTGTGGAGAATTACGCTCTCAAATTTACATTGCATCAAAAATAGGAGAGGTTGATACGACAAAGGCCACTGAATGGATTGAGGAAACTCGTGAGCTTTCCCGTATGATTTCAGCATTGATGAAATCAATCGATGCTTGGGAATAAGAGGTTCAAAATTTAATATTCATTCAAAAATATATGAGTATGTTTCGCCTTTCGCCTTTCACCTTTCATCTTCAATTTTCCCTTTAAGACTAATGTCGACATTAGCTTGATCAAAATAGGCCAAGTATGCGTATTTATTGAACGAAAGCTTAAAAATGACCTACTAACGCAAAAAAAGTTAAATAATTATCGCAATTAGTTTAAATCCATCAGTTAATTGGTGAATTTTTTTGCTACAATTGGCGGGCAAATAAAGTGAATGAGTTTAATGTCGCCAAATTCAGTGGTTACTGTACTTAGTTGGTGAGATTGTACTTGTTTACAAATTGTTTTTACGGAAGCGATACTATAGTCATTTGGTTTCATACTCGAGCTTACTTAATCAACTATTTGAGCAAGTCAGGTTTATTCGAGCAGGAGGCTGTGAATAACCTTGTTTTAAACAAGGGTTTTAATTATGATCGTTTCTCTTTTAAAATTCGAAAAATTAACCTGCTGTAACTGATGTTCTCAATATAGCAAGTGTTGAGAATCATAGTGGAGATAAGTGGATGAGCAATGCGCCTGTAGACAATGGCCGACGTCGCTTTTTAACCATAGCTACCTCTGTTGTTGGTGGTGTTGGTGCGGCTGGGGCTGCTGTTCCTTTTATTGCGTCTTGGAATCCAAGTGAGCGAGCTAAATCTGCGGGTGCGCCTGTAGAAGTAGATATCAGCAAACTTGAGCCAGGACAATTAATACGTGTCGAGTGGCGTGGTAAACCTGTATGGGTTGTATCACGGACCCCAAAAATGCTTGAGCAGATGAAAGAACATGAAGGTCAACTTCGTGATCCGCAATCGCAAGAGCCACAACAATTAGAATCATCAACCAATGATTTCCGTTCATTACGCCCAGAGATTTTTGTCGCTGTAGGTATTTGTACGCATTTGGGTTGTTCACCTAGCTTTTTACAAGGTGGCTTTGGTGAGAAAGTGGAAGGGACTGATGACGGTTTTTACTGTCCATGTCACGGTTCTAAGTTTGATATGGCCGGCCGTGTATTTCAATCGGTACCTGCACCATTAAATTTAGAAGTTCCACCATATACTTTTCTTGATGAGACCACTATTTTAGTGGGCGAAGAACAAGGGGTGGCCTAATGTTTGGAAAAATTGTTGAGTGGATAGACGACCGTATCCCAATGACACGTGTTTGGAACATGCACATTGCACAGTATCCAGCACCAAAAAACTTTAACTTCTGGTACTTCTTTGGCTCACTCGCTATGTTAGTACTAGTTAACCAAATCCTTACCGGTATTTGGTTAACGATGAACTATGTACCATCTGCTGAAGGTGCGTTTGCATCAGTAGAATACATCATGCGTGATGTAGAGTACGGTTGGTTATTACGTTATTTGCATTCAACGGGTGCATCTGCGTTCTTCATCGTTGTTTACATGCATATGTTCCGTGGCATGATCTACGGTTCTTACCAAAAACCACGTGAATTACTGTGGTTATTCGGTATGTTTATTTTCCTAGCCCTAATGGCTGAAGCGTTCATGGGTTACTTATTACCATGGGGTCAAATGTCGTTTTGGGGTGCACAGGTAATCATTTCACTGTTCGGCGCTATTCCGGTAATTGGTGATGATTTAACACTGTGGATTCGTGGTGACTACGTTATTTCGGGTGCAACGCTTAACCGCTTCTTTGCATTACACGTAATAGCATTACCACTGGTTATTGTTATCTTAGTATTTTTACACATTGTTGCATTGCACGAAGTGGGTTCTAACAACCCTGACGGTATTGATAACAAACGTAAAAAAGGAACCGTGGCTGAAGAAGACAAGCCTAAATTTAAGTTCCATGAATACTACACTGATAAAAAAGACATCATTGATGCGATTCCGTTCCACCCTTATTACACAGTAAAAGATATTGTGGGTGTGGTTGGTTTCTTAATCTTGTTCTGTTGGGTTGTGTTCTTTATGCCTGCAATGGGTGGTTTCTTCCTAGAAGCGCCAAACTTTGAACCGGCAAACCCACTTAAAACACCAGCGCATATTTTCCCTGTTTGGTACTTTACGCCGTTTTATGCAATCTTACGTGCGATTCCAGACAAGCTAATGGGTGTTGCAGCAATGGGTGCATCTATTGTCGTGCTAGCATTATTGCCTTGGATTGACCGTGGTTCGGTTCGTTCAGTTCGTTACCGTTGTGGTTTCCACAAATGGAACATTGCAGGCTTTGTAGTTACTTTCGTTCTTTTAGGTTGGGTTGGTGCTACACCTCAAACTGACTTTAAAACGCTTGTTTCGCAAATCTGTACTGTGACTTACTTTATGTTCTTCGTACTGTTATTTGTTTACAGTAAGAATGAAAAAACTAAGCCATTGCCTGAGAGGTTAACGAAATGATGAAAAAGCTACTTATTGGTTTATTCGCTTTATCAGTAAACGTATTACCAGCAATGGCGGCAGGCCCGTCAGTTCCTCTAATGGAAGCGGGTAACGATATATCTGATCAACCTTCTTTGCAACGTGGCGCAAAGTTGTTCATGAACTACTGTCTTGGTTGTCACCAAATGCAGTATCAACGTTATGAACGTACTTTCCGCGATATTGGTATTCCAACAGAGATTGGTCAAGAGCAACTTATTTTTGATGGTTCAAAAGTAGGTAGTCATATCAATAATGCAATGAAGAAAGAAGATGCTGCAAAATGGTTTGGTGCGGCTCCGCCGGATCTAACAAATGTTGCGCGTGTGCGTGGCAGTGATTGGATTTATACCTATTTAAAATCGTTTTACAAAGATGAATCTCGTCCGTTTGGCGTAAATAATACGTTATTCCCATCGGTGGGTATGCCACATGTTCTTCAAGAGTTGCAAGGTGTTCCTACTGCAATTACTGAAGAAGTAACAGTAAATGGTAAAACAACCACTCATATTACTGGTACAGAAACAGATGGTACGGGCGAATTAAGTGTAGATGAATATGACCAAGCAGTTCGTGATTTAACGAATTTCCTAGAGTATGTAGGTGAACCTACACGTCTCGAATCGGAAGCGCTAGGTATTAAGGTACTTGGATTCTTAGTGATTCTATTTATCTTGGCATTTATGCTGAAGAAAGAATACTGGAGAGATGTTCATTAAGTTTGAACATATTTAAAGGTAATTTTGCAATAGGGGCTTAAGCCCCTATTGCTGTTTTAGTTATTTAATGGAGGTAGGCATGGCCGTAGCTGCCAATAAGCGCCCTGTAATGACCCTTTTTTCTGGTGCTAACTGTATGTATAGCCACCAAGTACGCATTGTACTTGCTGAAAAAGGTGTAAGTGTAGATATTCATATGGCTGAAAAGGATAATCTGCCAGAAGCACTTCACGAAATTAACCCTTACGGCACAGTGCCAACACTGATTGACCGTGAGCTTGGTTTATATCAGGCAAACATCATCATGGAATACCTTGATGAACGTTTTCCTCATCCTCCACTAATGCCTGTATACCCGGTCATGCGTGGTCGTAGTCGTTTAATGATGCACCGTATTGATACTGATTGGTACAGCCTAGCTGAAAAAATCATTAACAACACGTCTGAAGCAGCGCAAGCGCGTAAAGAGCTGACAGAAGCATTACTTGCAATAGCACCGATCTTTAGTGAAGCGCCTTACTTTATGAGTGAAGAGTTTAGCTTAGTTGATTGTTACTTAGCTCCACTATTATGGCGTTTACCTGAGTTTGGTATTGAGCTAAATGGTGCAGGCTCTAAAGAACTTAAAGAGTATATGATCCGTTTATTTGAACGTGAATCATTCCAAGCTTCTTTAACTGAAGCAGAGCGTGAGATCCGTTTATAATGACCTCTAATCGTCCTTATTTACTACGCGCTTTTTTTGATTGGATTGTTGATAACGAATGCACACCACACTTAGTGGTTAATGCTGATTTTCCTGCAGTGCAAGTGCCAACACAGTTTGTCCAAGACGGCCAAATTGTATTGAACATAAGCCCTTCAGCGGTTACGCAGTTTTCGTTAGATAATTCTCAGCTTAGCTTTAACGCACGCTTTGGCGGTCAGCCAATGCAAGTGTACGTGCCTTTAGGGGCTGTACTTGCAATATATGCACGCGAAAATGGCGAAGGCACAGTCTTTACTGCAGATGAGTTTTTAGAGGACGAAGACGATTTTGCTCCAGAGCTTGAAAGTGTCGATTCATCACCTGAACTAGTTGATGAAACACCTGATCCTAAGCCTGAAAAGAAAAAAGGCTCACATTTACGCGTTATAAAATAACCCTTAAATGTTAGATAAAAACCGCTTAATAAGCGGTTTTTTTATGCCTGATTAAAAGTAGGCTAAAGGTGAAAGTTCACGGGCGACGAGCTGCGAGAAACGGGTTGAGATTGACTGGTGTAGCTGCGGGTTTATTCCGCGCAGGTGGTTTTAGGTAATAAATTTATTCACAAAGAGGTTAAGAGACGCTGTGCTTTTAGAGCTAGTGAAAAAACAATTAATCACTCGGGCTCATGGTTATTGTTTTCTCATTTACTGCTCATTCACTTCTCTTTGTGCAAAAAGATCTTGAAGAGATTCTATTTACCACAGAGGGTGCAGAGCACACAGAGAAAATGATTAAAAACATGTTTTATTTGCTTTGTCTTCTCTGTGTAGCGCGAAGCGCCTCGGTGTTCTCTGTGGTAAGAAATGTTTTTAGGCGGGGCTTTATGCCGCGCAGGTGGTTTTAGGTAATAAATTTATTCACAAAGAGGTTAAGAGACGCTGTGCTTTTAGAGCTAGTGAAAAAACAATTAATCACTCGGGCTCATGGTTATTGTTTTCTCATTCACTTCTCTTTGTGCAAAAAGATCTTAAAGAGATTCTATTTACCACAGAGGGTGCAGAGCACACAGAGAAAGTGATTAAAAACATGTTTTATTTGCTTTGTCTTCTCTGTGTAGCGCGAAGCGTCTCTGTGTACTCTGTGGTAAGAAATGTTTTGTATGCGGGGTTTTATGCCGCGCAGGTGGTTTTAGGTAATAAATTTATTCACAAAGAGGTTAAGAGACGCTGCGCTTTTAGAGCTAGTGAAAAAACAATTAATCACTCGGGCTCATGGTTTTTGTGTTCTCATTTACTCCTCATTCACTTCTCTTTGTGCAAAAAGATCTTAAAGAGATTTTATTCACCACAGAGGGGGCAGAGCACACAGAGGAAATGATTAAAGACATGTTTTATTTGTCCTGTCTTCTCTGTGTAGCGCGAAGCGTCTCTGTGTACTCTGTGGTAAAAATGTTTTTTAAGTGGGGCTTACGCCGTGCAAGTTTGATTTAAGTTCACGGGCGACGGGCGACGGGCTGCGAGAAGCGGGTTAAGATTGACTGGTGTAGCAGCGGATTTTTAGTGATTCTATTTATCACAGAGGGTGCAGAGCACACAGAGAAAATGATTAAATACATGTTTTATTTGCTTTTTTTCTCTGTGTAGCGCGAAGCGCCTCAGTGTACTCTGTGGTTCAAAATGGTTTTGTAGGCGGGGCTTTATGCCGCGTATTTTACTAAACCCTGCGCGAGGTAAACTCCCGCCTACAGGTATAAAAAAACCTTGCGATGTTAACCGCAAGGTTTTTAAATTTCTCGAACCTCGAACCTCGAACCTCGAACCTCGAACCTTATTTTTTACAAATACTCAAACACTTTAATAACGCGCTCTACGCCAGAGATATTACGGGCAATATTAACGGCTTGGTTTGCTTCAGCGTCAGACACTAGCCCCATTAAGTATACTTCGGCATTTTCAGTCACTACTTTTATATTATTACTGCTGATGTTTTCAGCCGCTAAAAGCTGCGCTTTTACTTTTGAGGTTAACCATGAGTCGTGAGTTTGCGTGGTGATACCAATATTAGAGCCAATGCGTAGTTGGTTGTGAATTTTACGAATGCCAGATAGGTTCTCAATGGTTTTAAGCGCTTGGTTTTTCATTTCTTGGTTAGGAACTTGCCCTACCATTAAAACCACGCCATTAACGCTTATAACGCTGATATGAGCAAACTTATTAAGACGTTCATCTTCACTAATAGCAATGCTGGCTTTTATTTCAATGTTGTTGTCGTCTATTTGCGAGCCAATGGTTCGTCTATCGTTTGCTGCAGTAACAGCACTGGCTGTGCCGGCCACTACAGCAGCAGCACAACCTTGTAATAACACAACGGTGCCTAAAATAATCAGGGAGCGTTTAAACATAATTTTCATCCTGCGGGAAAAGAGTTAAATCTACCAATTCACTTAAACAGTGAAGGTTAACTAAATGCGATTCAATAATGCGACTAGGGCGTTTAGACGGTGTACGTATTTCTACATCGTTATGGCCAAGCAAGCCAACGAGTTCACCGCCATCATCACCTACCATTACTATGACCTTCATATCTTTGGTTAGTGCCGCTTCTACTGCAGAAATTATATGTTTTTCATTGCCATTAATTGCTAATGCAAGGAGCAAATCACCTTGCTGAGCAAAGGCACGTACTTGGCGTGCAAAGGTATCGTGGTCATCTATTTGATGGCCTTGACCTAGGTTAATATTTTCTTGCGAAAGGGCAATTGCAGGTAAGCAAGGGCGCTCTGTTTCGTAAAAGTTTACTAATACGCCAGCCATGTGTTGTGCCAACATGTGGCAGTTTGCTGTGCCGCAACATATCAGTTTATTACCATTGATCAGGCTTTGTGCAATGGTGAATGCCGCTGACTCCAATGCGCTAGGAAGTACTTCACCTGCTGCAATTTGAACTTGAATACTTTCTTTAAAAATTTCTTTTATTGTGTCTTGCATGGATTACCAACAATTAATATCTAATTCTGTGTGAGCTCACACCCGCTTTATTAAGGATGATGATTTTTAGAAGCAGCTTGTTAATTTTTAACTACGCATTAATGCATTTAGCTGTTGTAATAATTGCTCACTCATTTGTATGTGCTCGGTATTAAAATACGTTTTTTAGCCAGTTTATGTGTAGTGATGGCTCGCCTGTTATAGCAACATAATCAATACGTAATGGCTGATTCTTTAAGTTTTTAGCCGCGAGGTAATGATAAATAGTTCGTCTTAATTTTTCTTGCTTTTGCGGGCTTAAAGCATAATTAGCGCCGCCTTTTATATTATTTTTACGAAACTTAACCTCAACAAACACTAAGGTGTCACCGTCTTTCATAATGACATCAAGTTCGCCATAGGGGCAGTAGTAATTACGCTCAATCGCTTTTAAGCCTTGTGCTTCTAAATACTTTTGCGCTTGGCGCTCATAATACTGGCCTTTTTCACGACTATTTTGCCACAGCTGTTTAAACCACGACATGTCGACCCCTTAGTTAATTATGGTTATGCCGTCGTTAGCTGATTGCATAAATAGCGGTACAGGGCGTTGTGTTTTTAACTCCACCGGTTTTATTCGGCGGTTGCTGTACTGAGCCCATTGCAGTGAACGTTCAATATCACCGGCACTATTAATCGACAATTTACCGCTCAACCCTGAAAAGTATTTATCGGGTGTAACACTCAATTGTCTAATATCGTTAAGCATGGTGACGGAATCATAAGCCATCGCAAATAAACGTTGGCTTATATCGGCTTGTTCAGGCCATAAATCATTGTATTGCTGACGCAGATTATGTTGCTTAATTTGTGAGTCTAACATCCAAGGCAGTTCAGTAAAGTAGAGTCCGTCTAAATCACCTTTGTCAGTGGTATCTATTTGCTTACTGTGGCTTTTAGAGCTGGCGTAAATAGGAATTCTATCGGCAAAGGTACTCACATTAACATCAAGGTAAGGCTTAATTAATCGGGTTTCAATGGCGTCGCCGAGTATGTAAATGGCATCAATATCTCCACGTGAGCGTGTTTCACTTTCAACTTCTTTATTAAAAAGTGCTTTAACAGATTTAATACGCTCTTTTGACTTATCAACTTCTAACAAGCTAGTAATCGTATTGGGCATATCTTTGTTATCGTTATAAAAACCAACTTGCGTGGTTGTTTCACTATAGCGTTGCCACTGCAGATTAAAGTAGTCAACTAAGCGCTGGCCATTGGTATTATTTGGCGCTAGCAACATCGGCTTTTGATAACCCTGTGCTAAAAAGTGCTCTAGCGTTTGCTGTACTTCATGTTCAGGATTAAGCGCAAAAAAGTAATGTTGCAGCGAGGTTCTTTCGCCATCAAAGGTATTTAAATGTAAGGTGGGTATATCGAGTAATGTATTGGTATTAGCGAGCTTATCTATATTGGCTTTTAATAGTGGGCCAATAACAAAGTCAGGCTGTAACTGAGAAATTTGTGCGCTCAACGCTTCTGTTTCAGTGTTTTCATCTATAAACAGTGTTTCGTTGATCTCTTTTTTATCAAGCGCTGCCAATATACCGGCTTTTAAGGCATCCCCAAGGCGCTTATTAGCACCTGACTGAGGCAGTAAAACAACCAAACGCTCAATATTAATTGGCGCTAATTCATTAGCATACGTTTCTTGTTTTGGCAGTACATTGTTACCAGGATGCCCCAGGTAACGGCGGCGCCAATTATTAATGGCTTGGTCTAAATCAACCGAGCTGTTGGCGTAAACTTGATGATACAAAGCTAAGTTAACCCAACCTTGTTGGATCACAGAACCACGGTTAAATCGTTCTAATGCGTAAGATGAGAGTTGCTTTAAATTTTTCCAAAGTGCATCACTAAGCTGAGGAATTGAAATAGTGTTTTTAGTTGCAGATTCTGACGCCGCAAAAAAATAGGGTGCAGCACGCTTTGGCAAATTTTGAGAAGCAAAAATGCTGGCAGTTAAAAATTGGTGCCAGGCAAAATGTTCGGGTTGCTTGAGTTGTCCCTCAAGTGAGTTTAATACTTCAAGTGCTTGCTGGTTTTTATTCTGCTCTTTTTGTGCAAAGGCAATATATAAACGGTTTTGAATTTGATCAACACTGGCAGTAAGTGCAAGTTCGCTGCATATTGTTTCGAGTAGCGGCCAGTTTTCTTCAGTAATGGCGCTATCACGGGCACTATAAAGCAGTTGAATTTTATCTGCACCAAAACGGTTTTGCGCTAATTGATAAATCGATTGCGCGTTCAGTGCTTCATTTTTCAGCGTATTGGCACTGCTATTTAAGTTATCGCTGGTTTTAGTTGGTTTTTCGGTTGTGCTACACGCCGATAACCCTGACAATATAATTAATAGACTAACTAGTTTAAGTCGCACAATGATTTCCCATACGTTAACGCGATTTGCTTATATTACTGACTGACGCAGGAGACCTCAATGTTAAATGAGGAGAATTCACAGAAAATTGGCACTCTTTACGTTGTTGCCACCCCAATCGGCAATTATGACGACTTAAGTCAGCGTGCAATCGCGACATTATCGCAGGTTGACTTAATCGCTGCTGAAGGCACTCGCCATACTGGCAAGCTACTCAGCCACTTTGGTATTAAGGCTAAAACCTTTGCGTTACATGACCATAATGAAAAGCAAAAAGCGCAGCAAATTATTGATCAACTTAATCAAGGGTTAAATATTGCATTAGTATCCGATGCCGGCACGCCGCTTATAAGCGACCCTGGTTATGCCGTTGTTAATTTATGCCGTGAGCAGGGCGCACTTGTCACACCTGTACCTGGTGCATGCGCTGCTATTACGGCGGTATGTTGTTCAGGGCTGCCAACCGACCGTTTTCAGTTTGTTGGCTTTACGCCCGCTAAAAGTAAAGCACGCCAAGATTTTTTTATTGATGCGGTTAACTCAAGTATTACCAGTATTATGTATGAAAGTACCCACCGTATTATGGCAAGCTTAGACGATTTAGAAGCAGCGCTAGGTGGTGAGCAGCAAGTGGTATTTGCCAAAGAGCTCACTAAAACATTTGAAACCTTTTTTAATGGCACAGTGACTGAGTTAAAGCAGTTTTTAACTGACGATCCTACTAAACAGCGCGGTGAAATAGTACTCATGCTGCCGGGTAAACCTAAGGTAGTTGACGATATTCCGCCAGAGGCACGCAAAATGTTAGCGCTACTTGAAAACGAAATGCCAATGAAAAAAGCCTGTGGCGTGGTGGCCGATTATTTTGGTATGAAGAAAAACGCGCTGTATAAAACAATTATTGAAGAAAAACAGTAAATGTTTACTGCGTAGTGTTGTGCTCTCATGTATACTGCGCGCCGAGTTAGCCAAGATAATCGCTGCCTGCAACGAAAATGCGCAGGGGGAGGAAAGTCCGGGCTCCACAGGGCAGAGTGCCAGTTAACGGCTGGGGGGCGTGAGCCCACGACAAGTGCAGCAGAGAGAAGACCGCCAATCTTCGGATTGGTAAGGGTGAAAGGGTGCGGTAAGAGCGCACCGGGCCGCTAGTAATAGTCGGTTGCAAGGTAAACTCCACTCGGAGCAAGACCAAATAGGGTTCCTTATGGCGTGGCCCACGTTGGAACCGGGTAGGTTGCTTGAGCCATAGAGCGATTTATGGCCTAGACGAATGATTATCACTTTCTTCGGAAAGGACAGAACCCGGCTTACCGGCTAACTCACTCATTCAATAAAAAAGCCCGCAGTTAACGCTGCGGGCTTTTTTGTGTTTGGAATAAGCTGTCAGGTTGCGGGCTTAAACCTAAACTCGACGCGAGACTAACTATCGCCTTCAGGCATAAAAAACCTTGTAATGTTAACCGCAAAGCTTTTAAATTTCTCGAACCTCGAACCTCGAACCTCGAACCTCGAACCTCGAACCTCGAACCTCGAACCTCGAACCTCGAACCTATCTATATAATATTTTTACCTTGCTCTGGGTCGCGTGATTCATCGGCTTGCTCGCGAATATCATCCGTATCACTACTTACATCATCAATACTGTGTTCATGCTCTGTGGTTTTATGTTTTTGAATATGTGATTGCTCGTTAATTTCTTCTGTTGTCTCTGTTTTAGCTTCGCTTGCTATGGGATAAATATCTTCACCTTGGCTATTGAGCAATATACGCTCTCTGGCATTGTCAGGCATACTTATATTATGTTGCGTAAAACTATTGATTAACTCTCGCATAAGCTGTGAGGCTACTTTTACCGTGCTGTATTGTTCGCCGTTGACCCAAAAGTAAAGGGTAAAGTTAATAGTGGCGGAGCCTAAGTTATCAATCAATACTTGGGGAGGTGGATCGCTAAGCACAGAGGTTTGCTGCGATATTATACTAATTGCCAGACTTTGTGCGTCGCGAATGTCATTATCGTAGCCAATACCGATTGAAAAATGACCGCGCATTTTTGGATTAGCGGTTAAGTTTTTAATGGTATTTTTATACACAGTCGCATTGGGTATTTGAATATGATTGCCATCGTAGTCAACTAAAGTGGTTGCCCGTGCAGTTACTTTTTTAACAATACCAATTCTGCCATCAACTTCTATTACATCATCTATTTTAAATGGACGCTGTACACTTAAAAGTAAACTGGCAATAAAGTTCTCAGCTATATCCCGAAAGGCAAAGCCTAAAATAAGCCCAATTAATCCGGTGCCACTCATAATTGCGACCGCGAATTCGGTAAGTCCTGCCAAGCGTAAAAATAGATAAAACCCGAGTAAAATAATTAAGGTGCTAATACCTCGCCTAGCAACTAGATGTACTAATTTACTCTTGGTCATGTAAGTAACAGGCTTTATTAACAAGCGTGATAATGGTGTGGCAATTAAATAACTAATCACCAAAATAACAATCCCTAATAATAAAGTGGGCAGTAATTGCATGAATGTGTGTAGTAATTGCACGCTTTGATCTTTTAAAAAGCTCCAAGAAATTGAGTTTGGCTTAACGGTGTCGATTGCTGGAATTGATGTGTTATTAGCGAGTGTTGCAATTAAAGCACTGAGCATAGAGGTCATCCGTGTTAGGTCGAAGTAATTAGGGTCTGTGTTAAACAATAGCAGCAAGTTTAATACCAAGCAGTATTTGTTTGGCAAACATTTTGCTACTTAATTAGAAAAAGGGAGTTAACTATGAGTGACTTTAAGCGTGGCCAAAGAGCCAAGCAGCCTAACCATATCCCTCTGCGTGGCTGGTGGGATATTACAAGGCGAATAGTAAAACAAATGAGCCGTGATAATTTATCTTTAGTGGCGGCTGGCGTGGCATTTTATGCGTTACTGGCTATTTTTCCCGCCATTGCGGCATTGGTGTCTGTGTATGCTTATTTTGCATCACCGAATGATATTAGTGTGTATTTAAGTCAGTTTATGGCGTTATTACCACAAAGCACTCAAGAAATTATTTTATCTCAAGTTTCAAGTCTTGCGCAAAAGTCACAAACTAGTTTAAGCCTTAGTGCGCTGGGTACTTTACTGTTAACTATCTGGAGTAGCTCTAAGGGCAGCCAAGCGTTGATCACAGCATGTAATATTAGTTATCACGAATACGAAAAACGCTCATTCTTAAAGGCGCAACTTGTACGTTTGTTATTTTCAGTGGGTGCAATTGTGGTGGCTGTAATAGCACTGGTAATTATAGGTATATTACCGCTAGCGCTTAATTTACTAGGAATTAAAGAGAGTATTGATTTTTTAATCATGCTTATATCATGGCCATTGCTGGCATTGACCTTTAACTTTGCATTATTAATTTTATACCGTTATGCGCCTCACAGAAAAGCAGCTAAATGGCGCTGGGTTACCGTGGGCTCATTCACCGCCACCGTATTATGGATTGTGGCATCTTTTGGCTTTTCATTTTATGTATCTCATTTTGCTAGTTACAACGAAACATATGGCTCTTTAGGTGGAGTGGTTATTATGCTTATGTGGCTATTTATTAGCGCTTATATCATTATTTTGGGAGCCACAATCAATGCTGCGTTAGAGCAGCAAACTGCTCAAGACAGCACCATTGGACCAGATAAAAAAAGAGGGCAGCGAGGTGCGTATGTAGCAGACCACCTCGACACAAAATAACCAGTATTAGGGCTAAATGACTTTTATTTTAAACTAATTACTTGATTTGTTGTTATCAGCTGCATAAACGAGGCTTTGTGCAGCGGCTTTGAAAACAAATAGCCCTGGCCATAATCACAACCGGCCTCAAGTAATAAATCCATTTGTAATTTTGTTTCTATGCCTTCGGCAATCACTTTTAAACCAAGCTGATGAGCCATCATGATAATTGCTTCACACAAAGCCAGCTCTTGACTGCCTTTTTGAATATTATCAACAAAGCGTTTATCTATTTTTAGGTAGTCGGTATCCATTTCTTGCAAGTAAGCAAGCGATGAATAACCGGTGCCAAAGTCATCAAGGGCCAATTGCATCCCTGACTTAACCAAGGCTTTCAAACGACTTTGGGTAAGTTCTTCAGGGTTAACCATTAAGCCTTCAGTAATTTCGGCCACAATCGCTGAGGCTGGTATATTTGCCGTTGCTAGCATATCGTACCATTCGTCTATGCCGCTATCGACGGTTGCCAATTGCACTGGTGAAACGTTAATGCTTATTTGAAATTCATCTTGAATGTGTTTTTTAATATCATTAAGTGTTTGTAGTGCCTCAGCAAATACAAATTGACCCAGCGCATTTATTTGTCTGGTTTCTTCAGCAAGAGGAATAAAGTCAGCAGGGCTGATCAGGCCTTTTTCTGGGTGTTGCCAACGAATAAGTCCCTCAGCTTTATGAACGTGTAAATCATCAAGCGATACGATAGGTTGGTAATACAATTCAAATTGTTCTAGCTCTATAGCTGAGCGAAGCTCTTTGAGTAGTTGCATTCTTGCGTTTGCATCTTCACGCATATCATGTGAGAAAAATTCAAAGCCATTGCGACCGCTATTTTTTGCTTTATACATAGCTTGGTCAGCGGCTTTAAGTAATTGCTCTGGATTTTGGCCATCATCTGGCGCGCAGGCAATACCAATACTGGCACTGATATACACTTTTTCATCTTCAATAAAAATAGTGGAGGCAAGGCTAAGTAAAAGTGATTTTGCCATTTGCTTTATATTATCGCTGCCATGTAAATCACTAAATACAACAACAAACTCGTCTCCGCCAATTCGTGCTACAAAGTCAGCCTCTTTGGCCGTTTGCACAATTCGCTCAGATACTAACTTAAGTAATCTATCGCCGTAATGGTGGCCCAATGTGTCGTTAATATCTTTAAAATGATCAATATCTAATAGCATAATGACCAGTTTTTGATCTGCATTGGTAAGGTTTGCGAATCGTTGGTTTAAGCGCTCTTTTAGTTCTAATCGATTAGGCAAGTCGGTTAAATGATCAAAGTGCGCTTGTCGCCAAATTAATTCATCTGCTTGTTTTTTCTCGGTTAGGTCGGTAAAAATAGCAATACGACTAGTCGGGGCTTTATTTTTATCGTAAATAGTATCGATGGTTAACCATTCAACATACAGCTCGCCATTTTTACGACGATTGGTTATTTCACCTTGCCAACGCCCTGTTTTATTGAGCGATTGCCACATGTAATTATAAAACTGCTTATCGTGTTTACCCGATGATAAAATACCCACCGTTTTATTGAGTACTTCTTTTCGAGAATACAAAGTTGTTTCACAAAACGCAGGGTTCACATCATAAATAACCCCATTTTCATCCGTGATTGCGATGCCTTCACTGCTGTTGTTGTAAACTAATGACGCTAAATGCAACGATTCTTGATTTTGCTTTCGTTGCGTGATGTTACTAATAACGATAATAAACTCATCGGCTTTTTTCATTGGGCTAATTTTAGCTTCATAAAACTGATTGTCTTGTTTTTGTTCAAGCTCAACAGTGACAGGGGCGTTCAGGGGTATTAAGTACCCTTGCACTTGTTTTAAATTAGCATCAGAGAATAAACACGATAATTTTTTAGGGGGTGTTGAATGGCTATAATTTAACGATTTAATACGTCCACCGGTATCAAGAATATTGCCATTGACATCTACGCGTAAAAAAGCATCGGGTAATGCATTAAGCAGGCTATTGAGCTCGTCATGCTTATGTTTAAGGCATGCTTCAGCCGTTAAGCGAGTTTCGGCCATGTATTTAAAACGATGGTAAAGTCTATTTAGCTCAGGACTATTGGGCTGCTCATCGTCATGAGGCATATTACCGGCCGCTAAGCGGTTAACCGCCTGCGTTAGACTTTTAATCGGATTTAAAATGCTTTTATTGACCAGTCGTCTAGCTAATACAGCTAAAAGAAGAATGGTCATTAAAAATCCTAAAACCATTTTTACAAAGTTAATATCTATCCGCTCAAGTGTTTTATCTATTGGTTGAGTAATATAAATAGAGAGCTTATTGTCATTGCCATCTCGATAGAGAGTCGTTTGATGAAAAACTCTACGGATACCATCTTTTCCTTTAAAAATGACACCTGCTTGTAAATTATGTTCTAAATCAAACTCTTCCAATTTATAACCTAATCTATCGGCTGAAAAAGGGGAGTTGGCTAAAATAAGATTATTAGAGTCAGTGATGGCGACTCGAACTTCTGTCGGTAAATTCAAGCTATTAAGTGCCGAGCTCCACCAGTCTAAAGCAATTACAGTTACTATCACGCCTTCAATATCATTGTTTTCATTAAGAATAGGGGAAGCAAAGTTAATGCTCTGGGCTTCAAGGCTGCGATCGTGCTGGAAATGGCCAATACTAAACTCTTTACTGGCGAGTGCGTTTTTAAAGTAGGGACGATCACTAACGTTGATATTAGGGGCACCATTATTTGAGGAACAAATTAAATCGCCGTCTTTGTTTACTAAACCAATATTCGCGATATTGCCATTGAGTGCCTTAACATCTAAAAAATACGAAGGGCAGCGAGAAGATAAAGACTTAATGTCTTTCTGCTTTTTTGCTAAAAACTCAGTAATATGCTCTACATCATTAATCATGCTTTGCTGCTTGATAATTAGGTGCTCAGTGATAGAGCGCACTTTTTTCTCGTGCTCTTTAATAGCCGCGTCACGACTAAACCACAAGGTTACTAAAATAATAGCAGCTACAGGCATGCAAATTAGCATAAGAAGGCGGTAGAGTTGATGTTTTAATGATGCAGTAAAAATAATCGTATCCAAATTAGTGCAAAGTAGAGTGACGCTTGATAATCCTACTATAAATAACCATTGAAGTACTAAGGTTATATCTAAGATTTAGCAATAAAATAGTGTTGCATATAATTGAAATATATTAATTTACGTATAAAAAATATGATGAAGTAATAATTTAATATCTTATATATTTACATAACATATTAGGCAAAAAATGAAAATAACCAAAGTTTTAACCGCTTATGCTACCCAAGATGGGGATGGCGTCAATATCCGCCGTATTCCAGGATTTGATGGTAAATATTTAGACCCATTTTTAATGATTGATGAGCTTAAATCTGATGATGAGAGTGACTATATTGGTGGTTTTCCTCCTCACCCTCATCGCGGGATCGAAACCTTTACCTATATTTTAAAAGGCGGGTTTGAACATCAAGACCAAATGGGTAACAAAAAGGCGATTCGTGCGGGTGACGTACAATGGATGAGTACCGGTAGCGGTGTTATGCACAGTGAAATGCCCCTTGCCGATGCTGAACAAGGCTTACATGGTTTTCAAATTTGGCTCAATATGCCAAGTGCTCAAAAAATGCGTGAGCCTCAATACCAAGATACCACAGAGCATCCAGCACCGAGTTTTACTAATCAACAAGGTGTTTCACTTAAAGCCTTAGCAGGGACATGGCAATTTGAATCACACCAATTGGCTGCAAGCTTACAAAATTTAGCTGCTAATGGCGCTATAGCCGATGTAGTTTTGCCTGCGGGTGAAGGGCTTAATTTACCGGCTTTAAAACAGCAAAAAGTAATGATTTATATTCATACAGGCTCATTAATATCTCAGACAGGTGACGTGTTTAATGCGGGTAAGTTACTTATATTAGAACCATTGAGTGACATTGCATTACAGGCACAGAAAGCGGCGGGGGTTCTTATTTTAGCAGGCGATCCACTTAACCAGCCAATTGCGCACATGGGACCTTTTGTAATGACCACCGAGGCTGAAATTCGCCAGGCTGTAAGCGATTATCAAAATGGTTTTTTTGGCTCATTGTCGTGATAAATCGATGCGCGAATGACTTTTAAGCAAGTAGCTTTAATAACCAAGTGTATTTTTTTATCGTGTTAGCATCACCTTTAGCAGACTCAACTACAGCGCCAGCTGCAAACGCACTGGCGAGCCCCACTTTTGTTGCTGCAAAGCGTTTGGCTCTGTATTTTATAGCTGCAAGATGCTGACGTTTTAGCTCTGATCGCATAACAACTTCTTTATCTAGCTGTTGCACGCGAGCGTTCGGTGAGTTGATCAAATAATTGATTAACATAATAGTGTGTGCCTTATAATTTAAGCAGCTGCCTTAGGCTATTTAGCGTTTTAGTAAAGCCAATTTTTTTGCTTAGATAAACGGCGTTTCGCCACAGCCAAACTAAGCATAAAATTTGTAGGCTGATCACCACTGCAATGCTCAGCCAGATAGAGCTAAACAGATCAAAGGTGGCAAAGCCTACAATACCTAAAAATCCCACCCACAATAACACCAAGCCACTGGCAAAACATCCTAGTAGAATGGTGATCAGTGCTAAGGATCTTAACGACAGCTTCCACTCAGCTGTAGCCAGCTGATGTGTCAACTTTCCTTGTTGGTGATAATCATCCTTGAGCTGCGCTGCATAATCAGCAAGCTTAGCAACATGATCTTGCCAGTCATCGGCGTGTTTTGCCGATGACGCCGAATCTGTCCCTTGTGATTCACTTGGTGTTGAGTGTTGGTTTTGCATTAGTATTACTTACGACGAAACAGTGCTGTAACTAACATACCAGCAGCAAACGCCAGACCCGCCGTTGCTAATGGGTTTTCTGATGCGAGTTGACGCGTTTTAGACGAACACTCTGCTAGTTTCTCACGAGCGGCTAACTGCTTTTCATTAAGCGTTTCAGCTGAGCTGCTTGCGCCTTTACGAACACCATTTTCAGCTACCGCCGCTTTACTTGATAATGCATCAACTGCGTCATGCGCTGCTGATGTCGCTTTATCTGTTAGCGGTGCTTCAATCTCTTGTTTTGCATCAATAGGAGTTTTGCTCTTTGTTGCCGTAGCCATAATCAATCCTTAATAGTTTTTTAAAAGTAATTGTTTAGATGCAATGATTAAACCAGTCTTTAACCTGTTGTTTTATATGAATTGTATTTTATTTACGAATTTTGAGTGGGTTTATAGCTGTAACTATTGCGACAACAGTTTGTAATTTTTACAAACTAGGACGTGTTGATCATTCGAGATTGATTTTTTCTTTGTCCACTCAGTTACAAACCTCGCGACGTGATTAAACCGCATCTAGTTTGACCAAACTCTAATTCACAAAGGTCAGCAGGGCTCAAATAAATTGTAATTATTCACTGTTTATTCATTAAGCAAATAATGCCAACGAGCTAATAAAAAGCACGATAAAAAATTTTTTACTGGCTGATCAGATTTTTTATTAAACAATTCAACCGCTTTAATCGGAGCCTTATTTTTTCAGGCTTCGCGGGGTGCTAAAGCTGGGTGACTTACTTGACAAAAAGGCTTGTCAAGCCCTAAACTGGAGCACTGTGGTAAAAAGTGGTGTTTAGTGGATCAAACTGGATCGGGTTAATCAAAAAGTTGATTAAAATAAATTTACAATAGGCTTTTTATGTTTCGTGGCGCAAGTTCACTGAGTTTGGATGATAAAGGACGTTTTGCGGTACCGACAAAGTACCGAGATACGCTATTGTCTGAAGATCAGGGAACGGTAATTTGCACAGTTGCACTCAATGAGCCTTGCCTTTGGTTATACCCTCTTGCTGAATGGCTAGAAATAGAAAGCCGTTTAGCAAAAATATCTAATATGAATCCTAGAGCACGACGGATGCAACGTATGTTGTTAGGTAATGCGACAGAATATCAGCTTGATAAAAACGGTCGAATTTTGTTGGCGCCTTCATTGCGCTCACATGCAGAACTTGGCAAAAAAATTATGCTGGTGGGTTTAATGAATAAATTTGAAATTTGGGATGAAGCACGTTGGCACGAGCAGATGCGCCAAGACACTGAGCTTGAAAGGCTCGGTGATTTTGAACCGAATGACGATTTAGATAACTTCACCCTCTAGCAGCAAAATAAAAGGCAAATAACAGCTAATGACAGCGCAATTTGAACACGTATCCGTATTAATGGACGAAACCATAGATGCACTTGCAATTAAGCCAGACGGCATATACATGGATGGTACCTTTGGACGTGGCGGACATTCAGGGCAAATATTAGCGCGCTTAGGTGAAAGCGGTCGTTTGCAGGCCATTGACCAAGATCCACAAGCGATAAAGTCTGCTGAAAAGTTTGCTGATGACCCGCGTTTTTCAATTGCTCATTCTCGTTTTTCAAAGTTATACGAGGTAGCTGAGCAAAACGATCTTATTGGTCAGGTTGATGGCATTTTACTTGATATTGGTGTGTCGTCGCCGCAGCTAGATGACGCAGCGCGTGGCTTTAGCTTTATGAAAGATGGTCCGCTTGATATGAGAATGGACCCAAGTACAGGTCGCAGCGCAGCGCAGTGGTTAGCTGAGGCTGAATTAGATGACATTACTCATGTGATCAAAAAGCTAGGTGAAGAAAAATTTGGTAAGCGCATTGCGCACAAAATTTTAGAAGTGCGTGAACACACGCCAATCACTACCACTAAGCAGCTCGCTGATTTAGTCGATGAAGCCGTACCGGTGAAAGATAAGTTTAAACACCCTGCAACGCGGACTTTCCAGGCTATTCGTATTTATATCAATAGCGAATTAGAGGAAATTCAAACGGCATTACAAGCGGCGATTAAAGTTCTTAAGCCGGGTGGTCGCTTAGTGGTTATTTCGTTTCATTCTTTAGAAGATCGCATTGTTAAACAATTTATTAAAAAACAGAGTAAGGGAGAAGCGATACCCAGAGGTCTGCCTTTAACCGACGCACAAATAAATAAAAATCTGACGTTAAAAGCAGTGGGTAAAGCTATTAAACCAAGTGCTGATGAAGTGGCGCGTAATCCACGCTCTCGCAGCTCAGTGCTAAGGATCGCACAGAGGTTGGGATGAGTAAAAAAGCGAGCTATCGCCAACCCAATTTATTTCTTGAAATAATTAAAGGCCTAGGTGCGAACAAGATCACCTTGGCCTTGTTGGTTGTGATATTCGCATCAAGCTTGAGTGTGGTGCAAGTAACTCATCTCTCTCGAGCGCAATTAATTGAGCAAGATTCGTTGCTCCAAGAGCGTGACGAATTGGATTTAGAATGGCGTTATTTTTTAGTGGAAGAAGAGTTTTATTCACAACATGCGCGCATTGAAGAAGTGGCAACGTCACAACTCGAAATGAAGCGGCCAACCAGCCAAGATGAGCAGGTAATTATATTACAATGAGAATGCGAGGCAAAAAACCAGTCAATAACCTAATAGCATGGCGCTTTATTTTAGTGTGCGCGGTGATTTTTTTAGTGTTTGTGACCTTGGTATCGCGTGCTGCGTACTTGCAAGTAATTGAACCTGATAAAGCGCGCTCTGAAAGCGATAAACGTACGGTACGGATTGAAAAACTGCATGTGCAACGCGGGATGATTTTCGATCGTAACGGTAAAGAGCTTGCCGTTAGTGTGCCTGTGGTAAGCGTGTATGCGGATCCTAAAGCCCTGCATAAATCACTGGTTAGTAAAGTACTTAGGCAAGCACGCAAAAACGGTGAAGATCAGCAAACGCTTCGTGAAAATGTTGCTGAGTTAAATAAGCGTACCGCCCTGTATTATAAAAATGATTTACGCTGGCGTGAATTGGCTGATGTGTTGCGCATTGAGCCTAGTAAAATTAACACGCGATTACTTGATGATCCTACTCGTCGCTTTGTGTATTTAAAACGCCAAGTGACTCCCGCTGTGGCTAATTACATCGGTGATTTACGCCTACCTGGTATTCATTTATTGGATGAATCAAAACGTTATTACCCTGCTGGTGAAGTAAGCGCACATGTTATTGGATTTACCAATATTGATGGTAAAGGCATTGAGGGCATAGAAAAGCTTTATGAAAACGCGTTAACCGGTGAAGAAGGTCGCCGTACCATTCGCAAAGATGCGCAAGGGCGTGAAGTTGAAGTGCTTGATGAACGCGAGCGAGTAGAGCCTGAAAGCATTCAGCTAAGTATTGATCAGCGAATTCAAGCCATTGCCTATAAAGCAGTTAAATCAGCGGTATTAACTTATAAAGCGACCTCAGGTTCTGCCATGGTAGTAGATGTTAAAACCGGTGAAGTCTTGGCCATGGTCAATAGCCCATCATTTAATCCTAACAACTTAAGCGGGGCGGCTCCTCATAAACGTCGTAACCGCGCTATTACCGATTTGTTTGAACCCGGCTCAACTGTTAAGCCTCTAGCCATTTTAGCTGGATTAGACTACGGCACAATCCAACCGGATGACAAAGTTGATACCTACCCAGGCTGGATGCGCTTAGGGGGCAGCTTAGTACAAGATACCCGTAATCATGGCGAAATGACGCTGCGCGAAATTTTAAAATACTCCAGTAATATGGGAGTAACCAAAATAAGCCAAACAGTACCCAAAGAGTACTTTGTGGGCCTGTATCAAAAAGTGGGGTTTGGCAGTGATAGTGGTACTGGCATGGTAGGCGAAAGTAGTGGCTTATTTTACCCTAATCGCCGTTGGTCAGATCACGAAATTGCAGCGCTCTCGTTTGGTTACAATATTGCCGTGAGTACCGCGCAAATGGCACGTTTTTACGCCATGTTAGGGGCAGGCGGGGTTAATCGTCCGCTTACTGTACTAAAGCAAGATTCTATACCTGAAGGTGAGCGTGTCTTTCAACAAGAAGATGTTGAAGCCGTTGTCCATATGATGGAAAGCGTATTTGAAGAAGGCGGTACCGCACGCCGCGTTAAAGTGGATGGTTACCGCGCTGCTGGTAAAACAGGCACCTCTAAAAAAGCCGCCGCAGGGGGCTATGGTGACGAATATGTAGGTTATTTTGCGGGCATTGCCCCTGCGAGTAACCCGCGATTAGCCGTTGTGGTATTAATCAACGAGCCCGGTGGAGATGTTTATTATGGCGGCGCAACAGCAGGTCCAGCGTTTGCAGAAATAATCTCTAATTCATTAAGAATTTTAAACGTTGCCCCAGACAAAGACTCGGTGGCATACGTGAAGGGCAAAGATGATGGTGCGTGATTTACACACAATTTTAAAACATTTAGAAATAGATGCAGCACGTTTAATGGTAAACGAGCTGCGTTTAGATAGCCGCGATGTAAAACCAGGTGATGTGTTTGTGGCGATAAAAGGGCACCAGTTAGATGGTGGGCACTTTATTAGTAAAGCAATTGAAAATGGTGCCAGTGCAATTATTGCCGACAGACTGTGTGAATTTGAAAGTGATTTTGAGCCGCTTTATTTAGTCTCAGAGTTGAATAAGAAACTGCCTGTATTGGCGAGTCAATTTTACCAACAACCGAGCAAGCACTTAGATTTAGTTGGCGTAACGGGCACCAATGGTAAATCGACTACCACAGCAATGATTGCTCATTTAGCGCAATTTTGTCATACCCAAGCCGCTATTATTGGTACCTTAGGTTACGGCCATCCAGATAATTTAACACCACTGCAAAATACTACGCCTTCGGCAGTCGATTTACAGCGTATTTTAAGCGACTTAAAAAATGAGCAACACCAATTGGTTGCTATGGAAGTGTCATCGCATGGTTTGGTACAGCACCGTGTTGATCAATGCTATTTTAAAGCTGCAGTGTTTACTAACTTGTCGCGCGATCACTTAGATTACCATGGCGATATGCAAAGCTATGGTGATGCTAAATTGATGCTGTTTCGTGATTTTGATGCTGATCATGTCATTCTTAATCAGGATGACGGACAAGCAGAGCAATGGATTGAAAAATACAGCTTTAATAGTCTTATTTGTTATGGCCGTAAAAACTTAGCCCCTAAAAATGCACAGTTTGTGTATTTTTCAGATGTTCAGTATTCAGCAACCGGTATTTCGGCGCAATTAACTACTAGCTGGGGTGATGTTGCCATAAAATCACCGCTGTTTGGTGAATTTAACCTTTATAATCTAACGGCTGCGTTAGCAACGCTATTAGCGCTAGGCTATCCATTAACACAGTTAGTAGCAGGATGTGAGTATTTACAGCCGGTAGCCGGCAGGATGCAAGCATTTACAGCGCCAAGTATGCCTACTTGCGTTGTTGATTACGCGCATACACCAGATGCGTTGGCTTTAGCGTTACAAGCGCTGCAGCAACATGTACCAGGTGGAGTGAGTTGTGTGTTTGGTTGTGGCGGCGACAGAGATAAAGGAAAGCGTGTACTAATGGCACAAGCTGCTGAGCAGTTTGCAGACAAAGTGATCATTACCAGTGATAACCCACGCTCTGAAGACCCTAATGACATTATTAATGATGTAGCTGCGGGATTAGAGCATCCAGAAAACGCTCATTTAGAGGCCGATCGCGGTGCCGCGATACAATTTGCTATAGATAACGCAAAAGCCGGTGAGGTTATTTTAATTGCCGGTAAAGGGCATGAAGACTATCAAATTATAGGCGATACACGCATCGATTTTTGTGACCGCCAATTTGTACAACAACAATTAAAAAAAGCAGTAAGAGGGTCTCAAGCATGATCCCGATGGATTTTGATTGGCTAGCTAATGTGCTAGCAACCGATTATCAAGGTGATAATCGCAAGGTGATAAATATAAACACCGATACCCGTACTTTATGTGATGGTGAAGTGTTTTTGGCGCTTAAGGGCCCAAATTTTGATGGCCATAAATTTATTGAACAAGCAAAACAAAAAGGCGCTATAGGCGTGATTGTCGATCACGCTGTTGATACCGATATTGCTCAATTTGTAGTTGCCGATACCCGTATTGCATTAGGCACAATTGGTACAGCAGTGATGGCGCAAGTTGCACCTAAAACTATCGCTATTACTGGCAGTGTAGGTAAAACCACAGTTAAAGAAATGTGTGCCGCTATTTTATCAAGTAAAGGGGATGTATTAGCCACTAAAGGTAATTTTAACAACGACATTGGCGTACCGTTAACTTTACTCAGATTAGAGCCACAACATCGCTTTGCGGTTATTGAATTAGGCGCTAACCACATAGGTGAAATTGCGTACACCACCGCGATGACCAAACCGGATGTAGCTGTGGTATGTAATGTTGCTGCTGCCCACTTAGAAGGCTTTGGTAGCCTGCAAGGTGTGGCACAAGCAAAAGGTGAAATTTACGACGGATTAAAAGAGGATGGCATCGCCATCGTCAATTGCGATAGTGACTTTAGTCAATATTGGCTTGATAAGTTAGCAACGCGCAATATTAAATGTTTTTCGAGTAGTGAAAAGCTCGATATTTGGGCTGAGGACATCAGCCTAGATGCACAAGCTCGCGCAAGCTTTACTTTGTGCACCAAGCAACACAGTGTGCCGGTTAAGTTAGCACTGCCAGGTAAACATAATATTAGTAACGCGCTTATTGCTGCGGCGTTAACCAGTGAGTTTGACGTGTCACTTGAGGACATTGCCAGCGCGTTAGCGACCATGGGTGAAGTTAAAGGACGGGTTAACCTAATTGAAGCCAGTGATTCACTCACCATTATCGATGATACATACAATGCCAACGTAAAGTCGGTGAAAGCTGCGATTGATTTACTTAGTGATATTCAAGGTCATCGTATTTTGGCACTCGGTGATATGGGTGAACTTGGCGAAGATGCCCGTAAATATCATCAAGAAGTCGGTGAATACGCATTAGCGCAAGGCATTGATGAGTTATTTACACTCGGAGTATTAAGTAAATGTGCCAGTGATGTATTTGGGCTGCCAAATCGCCATTTCTCTAATCGTGAGCAAATGCTGCAGCAAATTCAAAACAGCATTAGCAAAGTAGATAAAAAAATTACCCTTGTCGTGAAAGGATCACGCAGTTCTCGCATGGAGCTTTTAGTAACCGATTTAGTTAATGGCCAGCAACAAGCCATCAATGGAGTATCATCATGTTAGTTTGGCTGGCTGAGTATTTAACTCAATATTATAGTGGCTTTAATGTTTTTTCGTATTTAACCCTGCGTGCCATTTTAGGTATTTTAACCGCATTGATGATGTCGTTGTATTTTGGTCCTAAGTTAATTCGTGCGCTGCAACGCATGCAAATAGGGCAAACAGTACGTGATGATGGTCCGCAATCGCACCTATCTAAATCGGGTACACCGACCATGGGTGGCTTACTTATTTTAGGGGCTATTTTTACCAGCACATTATTATGGGCAGACTTGTCTAATAAATACGTATGGGCCACTTTATTTGTAATTGGCTCATTAGGTATTGTGGGCTTTATTGATGATTACCGTAAGGTGATCCGTAAAGATCCAAAAGGACTTATTGCAAAGTGGAAATACTTTTGGCAATCGGTAATTGCACTGGTTGTAGCCACTGCGCTTTACATGAGCAGCACACAAGCGACAGAAACATCTCTTGTTGTGCCATTTTTTAAAGATGTACTGCCACAGCTGGGGCTGTTTTATATCGTGATCACCTACTTTGCGTTGGTGGGCACGTCAAACGCGGTTAATTTAACCGACGGTCTAGACGGTTTGGCCATAGTACCTACCATTTTAGTGGCTGCAGCACTGGCCATTATTGCTTACTTAACGGGTAATATTAATTTTTCGGCTTATTTGCATATTCCGCATTTACCACTGGCGAGTGAGTTGGTTGTGGTATGTACCGCTATTGTAGGGGCTGGGTTAGGTTTTTTATGGTTTAACACGTATCCGGCGCAAGTATTTATGGGCGATGTAGGCTCATTAGCACTGGGTGGTGCATTGGGGATTATTGCCGTGCTTGTTCGCCAAGAGCTGTTACTGATTATTATGGGGGGCGTGTTTGTAATGGAAGCGCTATCTGTAATTTTACAAGTTGGCTCTTACAAATTACGTGGGCAACGCATTTTTAGAATGGCGCCTATTCATCACCATTACGAACTTAAAGGTTGGCCGGAGCCACGCGTTATTGTGCGCTTTTGGATAATTTCTATTGTGCTGGTACTCGCTGGCCTTGCGACATTAAAGATCCGATAAATGCAGTATTTAAACGAGATAAAAAATAAACACATAACAGTGCTCGGACTCGGTGTAACCGGTCTGGGCATTGTGCGTTTTTTATTATCTCAATCAATACAGCCTTATGTGGTCGATAGCAGAGAGAATCCGCCAGGTGTTGATTGGCTCAATCAGCACGCACCTCAATTAAAAACTCACTTTGGTAACCTAGAAAATGCGGCGCTCAGTGCTTGCGATATGATTATTATTAGTCCCGGGCTGGGCTTAAAAACCCCTGCGGTTGCGAAGGCAATTAACGCAGGCGTTGAAGTGATTGGTGATGTTGAGTTATTTGCGCGCATTAATAGCAAACCAGTCGTTGCTGTAACCGGCTCTAATGGTAAATCAACCGTAGTAACACTTGCCTACGAAGTATTAAAAACCGCAGGTTATAAGGTGGCACTCGGTGGCAACATTGGCACAGCGGTACTGGATTTGCTTGACGGTGACTTTGATGTATTTGTATTGGAGCTATCAAGTTTTCAGCTTGATACCACACGCAGCCTAAAAACGACTAGTGCAACCGTGCTTAATATTTCAGAAGATCATCTAGATCGTTATGATAGTTACCAAGCCTATATAGATTCAAAATTAAGTATTTATAACGGTGCTGAACACTTAGTGATTAATGTTGATGACATACAAACACACCCAGTGAGTCGCACGTTAGCACCACAACTGAGTTTTGGTGAAACACAAGGTGATTACCACTTAGCACAGCACAATAACGAAGCGCACTTTATGGTAAAGGACGAAGCTTATTTACCAGTAAGTACTTTAGCCGTTGTGGGTAAGCATAACTATTTAAATACCTTGGCAGTGATGGCGTTACTCAGCCCATTTACAATTACTAAGGCGCATTACAAAACCGCATTAGCTCAATTTAATGGCTTAGCGCACCGTTGTCAGTTTGTGGGTGAGTTTAATGACGTTAAATATTTTAATGATTCTAAAGCCACCAATGTAGGCGCAACAATTGCCGCTATTGATAGTTTAGCGGGTGAACAACAAAACTTAGTGGTTATTGCTGGTGGTGATGCAAAAGGCGCGGATTTAGAGGTGTTAAAGCCTTATATTGAAAAGCATGTAAAAGCGCTGATTTGTTTTGGTAAAGATGCCAAAGATTTAGTGGCACTGAGTGCTAAAGGTCATTTAACCAATAATATGTCTGAGGCTGTGGCGCTTGCAAAGCAATTAAGTAAATCGGGCGATACCGTTTTACTCGCCCCTGCCTGTGCCAGCATTGATATGTATAACAATTATATGCAACGCGGCGATGATTTTGTGCAATCTGTATTGCAGGGGCAGTCATGATTGCTTTTGCGGATATTAAAGAGGCTCTCACCCCTAAACCTTCAGCGCAGCTTTATGATGTGCCACTGCTTTATTGCATGCTAATGCTGATTGGTGTGGGCTTTGTGATGGTAACCAGTGCCTCAATGCCGACAGCCGATAGACTGTTTGGTAATATTTATCATTTTACTATCCGCCATGGCATTTTTTTAGGGCTATCGTTTTGTTTATTTTGCATTAGTACTCAAGTACCTATGTCGTGGTGGAAAAAAGCTAACCCCTATTTATTACTAATCGGTTTAGTACTGTTATTAGTGGTACTTATTGTAGGACGTGAAGTCAATGGTTCGACCCGCTGGATACCCGTAGGACCGTTTAATATTCAAGCCTCGGAGCTAGCTAAGTTGTTCTTTTTTAGTTATATCGCAGGCTACTTAGTACGTAAGCGCAATGAAGTTCAAGAAAACATAAAAGGCTTTGCTAAACCCATAGCGGTATTTGCAGTTTATGCAGCACTTATTTTAATGCAGCCCGATTTAGGGACTGTGGTGGTGATGTTTGTTACTACGGTTGGTTTGTTGTTTTTAGCCGGTGCCAAGCTTTGGCAGTTTTTTGCACTTATTTTAACCGGTATTGCGCTAGTGGTTGGGCTTATTGTGTTAGAGCCATATCGTATGGCCCGTGTGGTTGGCTTTTTAGAACCTTGGGATGACCCTTTTGGCAAAGGCTACCAATTAGTGCAATCACTAATGGCTTATAGTCAAGGCGATTGGTTTGGCCAAGGCCTAGGAAACAGCGTACAAAAATTACAATATTTACCAGAAGCGCACACCGACTTTATTTTTGCTGTTATTGCTGAAGAGTTAGGTTTTATGGGGGTGCTGAGCATTTTAATGGTACTCGGTACTTTAGTATTTAGAGCTTTACTCATTGGCCAAAACGCGCTTAAAAACGGCAAAGAATATGAAGGCTACTTAGCCTTAGCAATTGGTATTTGGTTTGCGTTTCAAACTATGGTTAATGTGGGCGCCAGTGCCGGTATTTTGCCAACCAAAGGATTAACCTTGCCGTTTATTTCTTATGGTGGCTCAAGTTTATTAATGATGACCATAGCAACCGGTATTTTATTACGTGTAGATTTTGAGACCAAGATGGCAACGAAACAAGCCACGTCAGGTGGAGCTAAGCGATGAGTAAAAAAATAGTCGTTGTAGCAGGGGGTACAGGTGGACATATTTTTCCAGGGATTGCCGTTGCTGATTATCTCAAACAGCAAGGTTGGCAAGTTAGCTGGATAGGCACCCCAGATAGAATGGAAGCCAGTGTCGTGCCCAAGCACAACATAGAAATTGATTTTATTGATGTAAAAGGCGTGCGAGGGAATGGTTTAAAACGCCTTATTAAAGCGCCATTCATGGTTATTAATGCAATATTGCAAGCGCGTAAGGTATTAAAACAACAACGCCCTGACGTCGTTTTAGCAATGGGGGGGTATGTAACTGGCCCAACAGGTATTGCGGCAAAAAGCCTGGGTATTCCTTTGGTGATTCACGAACAAAATGCCGTAGCAGGCATGAGTAATAGGTGGTTGGCTAAATGTGCTAATCGCGTGTTAGCGGCTTTCCCCAGTGCTTTTGCCAATGGCAAAGCAGAGCTGGTGGGTAATCCTGTGCGCCAGAGTGTGGTTGATATACCTAAGCGGGAAGTATCAAGCCCAATCAATATGCTTGTTGTGGGTGGCTCGTTAGGTGCGCAAGTACTCAACCAAACACTGCCAGAAGCATTTAAGCGCTTGAATGATACTTGTGCCATTAATATTTGGCATCAAACCGGTAAAGGGCACCTTGCTAGTGTAAGTGAAAGTTACCAGCAGCAACAAATGGGCAATGAGCAAGTGACCGTTGCTGAATTTATTGATGATATGGATACTGCTTATAGCTGGGCAGATATTGTGATTTGTCGTGCGGGTGCGCTTACGGTAAGTGAAATTGCCGCAGCGGGTAAAATGGCGGTATTTGTGCCGTTTCCACACGCGGTTGATGATCATCAAACAGCCAATGCACAGTATTTAGTAATGGCAGAAGGGGCGTTATTAATGCCACAGGGGCAATTTAATAAGCGCAGTATTGTTGAACTTTTAAGCCCCTATTTAGCCGAACCTTTATTAATAACTAAAATGGCTGCCAAAGCAAAACAGCAGGCTATTTTAGATGCCACAGCAAGCGTAGCGATGCACTGTGAGCAAGTAACAAATAAGAGAACATAAGTGAAACAGACATTAGCAAAAGAAAAATATACACGCCCAGCGATGCGCCGCATTGAAACTATTCACTTTGTAGGGATAGGCGGTGCAGGCATGGGTGGCATTGCAGAAGTACTTGCTTTTGAAGGTTACCGTATTACCGGTTCAGATATAGCTCAC
This sequence comes from Pseudoalteromonas sp. MQS005, assembly GCF_001661605.1. NCBI lineage: Bacteria > Pseudomonadati > Pseudomonadota > Gammaproteobacteria > Alteromonadales > Pseudoalteromonadaceae > Pseudoalteromonas > Pseudoalteromonas sp. MQS005. The sequence continues at coordinate 54,848 of NZ_LYRQ01000001.1, forward strand.
AGCGCAATGACTGAACGTTTAATTAAAGCCGGTGCTGAAGTATTTATTGGCCATCATGAAAATAATGTAAAAGACGCTAATGTGGTGGTGGTTTCAAGTGCAATAGATAAAACAAACCCTGAAATTCAAGCCGCGCAAGCTGCACGTATTCCGGTGGTTCGTCGAGCAGAAATGTTAGCTGAACTGATGCGCTTTCGCCACGGTATCGCCATTGCGGGCACCCATGGTAAAACGACCACAACCAGCTTAATTGCGAGCATTTATGCACAAGCCGGGCTCGATCCAACCTTTATTATTGGTGGTTTGCTTAACAGTGCTGGCAGCAATGCTAAGGTAGGTAAAAGTGACTTTTTAATCGCCGAAGCAGATGAAAGCGATGCCTCATTTTTGCACTTACAGCCTATGGTGTCGGTGATCACTAATATTGAAGAAGATCACATGGAAACCTACGGCGGTAGTTTAGAGAAAATGAAAGATACTTATGTTGAATTCATTCATAACCTGCCGTTTTACGGGTTAGCGGTGGTGTGTATTGATTCAGACGTTGCTGCTGAATTGATCCCCCGTTTTGGTCGTCCAGTGATCACTTACGGTGAGTCACACGAGGCTGATTATCGAATGAGTGACTTTAGCCAAACAGCGAACACATGCCAATTTACGGTGACTAATAAACAAGGTGAGAGTTTAACCGCCAAGCTGAATATGCCGGGTAAACATAATGCCCTTAATGCAACCGCAGCGATTGCCGTCGCTAAAGATCAAAATATTGCGAATCATGCAATTTTAGCGGCTTTAGATACTTTTGAAGGTATTGGCCGTCGTTTTCAGCACTACGGTGAATTTGAAAATGAACGCGGCAGCGTGATGCTTGTTGATGACTATGGCCATCACCCATCAGAAGTGGCCGCTACTATCACTGCAGCACGAGAAGGCTGGCCTGATAAGCGTTTAGTGATGGTGTATCAGCCGCACCGTTATACGCGTACTCGTGATTTATACGAAGATTTTGTTAAGGTATTGGCTGAGGTTGATCAGCTTTTATTACTCGATGTTTACAGTGCTGGCGAAGAGCCGATTGTTGGCGCTGATAGTAAGAGTTTATGCCGTAGTTTGCGCCAGCGTGGCAAAGAGCCATTACATGTAGCCTCAAGCTCAGAGCTTGCGGGCGTACTTGCCAACTGCATACAAAATAACGACCTAGTGCTCACACAAGGTGCGGGTAACATAGGTCAGCTTGTTAAAAATTTAGCAGCCACGAATATGTCGATAGAAAAATTAAAGCAAGGTGAAGTATGACACAGGTAAATTCCCAGTTTGGTAAAGTAGCGGTGCTGCTAGGTGGAAACTCAGCAGAGCGTGACGTGTCATTAAAATCTGGTCAAGCGGTATTAAATGCGCTGTTAGAAGTTGGCATTGATGCGATAGCGTTTGATCCACAAAATCGTTCGTTATGGGAATTAAAGTCGTTAAACGTTGATCGCGTTTTTATTGCTTTACATGGGCGTGGTGGTGAAGACGGCACGGTACAAGGTGCTCTAGAATTTATGAACCTGCCGTATACCGGCAGTAATGTTCTGGGTTCGGCACTGGCAATGGATAAAATTCGTTGTAAGCATTTGTTTAAATCGGCAGGCTTAAGCACCGCACCTTATGCCGTGGTTGATGCTAAAAAAGGCTTTGATGCCAATGCCATTATGGCGCAATTTAAAAAGGTAATGGTTAAGCCATCGCACGAGGGCTCCAGTATCGGTATGGCGCAAGCAAGCTCTGCAGAAGAACTTGAAGATGCGCTCACTAATGCATTTAAGTTCGACAGCCAAGTATTGGTAGAGCAGTGGATCACGGGTCGTGAATTTACCATTACGGTCTTGGGTGATGAAGTACAACCTGTGATTGAAATGAGCACCCCAAACGGATTTTATGACTACCAAGCTAAATATCAGTCAAGTAGTACGCAATATCATTGCCCTGCTGATTTATCACCATCGGATACTCAAAAATTACAAGCGATGGCGCTTGATGCGTTTGATTTAGTAGGTGCAAGTGGCTGGGGACGAGTCGATGCGATGCAAGATGAACAAGGACATTTTTACTTACTAGAAGTGAATACCGTACCAGGCATGACAGAAAAATCATTGGTGCCAATGGCAGCAAAAGCCAACGGGGCAAGTTTTGAGCAATTAGTTGTTCGCATTTTGGAGCAAACCCTTTAATATGCATCCCTTTTTAGAGAAAGCGCAGCAACTAAAACAGCAACTTAACTGGTCGCTGATTTTTGGAGTGAGTTTTTTTCTAGCCGTGGTGATAGGGTTAATTGAAATAACCAGTGGGGTTTCGCACTGGTTAGTTGAAAATAAAGATGCACAAATTAAGCATTTAACGGTGCTGGGGAACCCTAAGTACACCGATGAAAAAGCAATAACAGCGGCAATAAAAAAAGCAGATTTAAGCAGTTTTTTTGAGCTAAACGTAAAGCAAGTTCAGCATTTAGTACAAGAGCTGCCTTGGGTTGCAACGGTATCGGTAAGAAAGCAATGGCCTGATACCATTCAAGTTTACGTGGTAGAACATCAAGCGGTTGCTCACTGGAATAGTGACTTGCTGATTAATCAAAGCGGTGACGCGTTTGAAGCAAAAAGTGATAAATTAAGTGCCACTTTACCCCAACTATATGGGCCAGAGGGCAGTGAAAAAGAAGCATGGGTAGCGTTTAAACAGTTTGATGAAATGCTCAAAGTCAATGCATTAACGCTCAATAGCCTTGCGCTATCTGAGCGGTTTTCGTGGCAACTTTGGTTAGATAACGGTGTGCGTTTAAATTTAGGACGCAAAGATAAAGCCAAACGTGTACAACGTTTTATAGACGTTTATTCACGTATAGAAAAACGTGCTGATGCACAGATAGATGCAATTGATTTACGCTACGATACCGGCCTTGCAGTGAGCTATAAGCCACTGCAAGAACAGCAATTATAATAAAGAGTAAGGCATGACTAAGTCAGCAGAAAGAAACCTAGTGATTGGATTAGACGTTGGCACTTCTAAAGTAGTGGCCACGGTAGGTGAAATCACCACAGATAACAAGCTCAGCATTGTTGGCGTGGGGAGCCAAGTATCTCATGGAATGGATAAAGGCGGTGTTAACGATTTAAATTTAGTGTCTGAGTCTATTCGCCGCGCTATAGATGAAGCCGAATTGATGGCTGATTGTCGTATTAGCTCGGTTTATTTGGGTATTTCTGGCAAGCATATTCAGTGTCAGAACGAAAGCGGTGTTGTGGCTATTAATAACACCGAAGTAACCGATGAAGACATTGAAAATGTAATACACATTGCTCGTTCAGTGCCAATTTCAGCTGAACGCAAAATGTTGCATGCTTTGCCGCAAGAGTACAGCATTGACATGCAAGAGGGGATTAAAAACCCACTCGGCATGAGCGGTGTGCGCATGGAAGCACGCGCGCACATTATTACCTGCTCCAACGACATGGCTAAAAATATAGAAAAATGTGTTGAACGTTGCGGGCTTGAAGTTGACCAACTTATATTCACAGCGCTTGCTTCGTGTTATTCCGTACTGACGGATGACGAAAAAGAGTTAGGTGTTGCGGTGCTTGATATTGGTGGTGGTACTATGGATATCACTATTTATATTAATGGTGCGCTGCGTCATTCGGCGGTTATTCCGGTGGCAGGTAACCAAGTAACCGGTGATATTGCAAAAATATTTCGTACACCTATATCACATGCTGAGTCACTCAAAGTACAATATGCCTGCGCAAGTAGCCAAATGGCGAGCAGCGAAGACACGATTGAAGTGCCAAGCGTAGGTGGGCGACCAGCAAGACTGATGTCTAGGCACACGTTATCAGAAGTGGTTGAGCCACGTTTTAGAGAATTATTTGAACTGGCGATGGAAGAAATTCGTCGTTCAGGATTAGAAGACCAAATTGCAGCAGGTCTCGTCATTACTGGCGGAACTGCTAAAATGACTGGCGCAATGGAAGTGGCTGAAGATATTTTTCAGATGCCAGTAAGAATAGGTAAACCAATTGGTGTAGTAGGTTTAACTGATTATGTTGATGATCCATCGTACGCAACCGCTGTAGGTTTGTTACAATACGGGCGTACTATGCAGTCGATGAATGCACAAAAGTCGAAAGCGGATGATAATAATAATTGGTGGAACCGCATCACAAAATGGTTTCAAGGCGAGTTTTAGTACTCAAGTCGGAGAGTAAATATGTTTGATATAATGGAACAACACAGCGAAGAAGCTGTAATAAAAGTAATCGGTGTTGGTGGCGGTGGCGGTAACGCAGTTGAGCACATGGTAAAACAACAAATAGAAGGTGTTCGTTTTATTGCAGCGAATACGGATGCACAAGCATTACGTAATTCAGCCGCTGATGTAACGGTACAATTAGGTACGCAAATAACCTCTGGGTTAGGTGCGGGTGCAAACCCTGAAGTAGGCCGTCAGTCGGCTGAAGAAGACGCAGAAACGATTCGTGCCAGCCTTGAAGGCGCCGATATGGTATTTATAGCGGCAGGTATGGGCGGCGGTACAGGGACCGGAGCAGCGCCAGTCGTGGCTAAAATTGCTAAAGAGCTGGGCATTCTAACCGTGGCAGTTGTAACGCGTCCATTTGATTTTGAAGGTAAAAAACGTGCTGCTGCTGCAGAGCAGGGGATTAGCGAATTGTCTGAAATCGTGGACTCGTTAATTACTATTCCAAATAACAAATTACTAAAAGTATTAGGTAAAGGGACAACTTTACTGGATGCGTTTGCTAAAGCAAATGACGTATTATTTGGTGCGGTACAGGGTATTGCTGAGCTAATCACACGCTCGGGTCTAATTAACGTGGATTTCGCCGACGTACGTACTGTTATGTCTGCAATGGGTACAGCCATGATGGGGACTGCATCTGCCTCGGGTCCTGATCGTGCACAAGAAGCAGCAGAAGCGGCTATTTCAAGCCCATTACTAGAGGACGTTGATTTAACCGGTGCTAAAGGTATCTTGGTTAATATTACTGCCGGCATGGATATCGCGATTGAAGAATTTGAAATCGTGGGTAATCACGTTAAGGCGCTAGCGTCTGAAAACGCAACGGTGGTTGTGGGTGCGGTAATCGACCCTGAAATGACAGACGAGCTACGTGTAACGGTTGTTGCAACTGGCTTAGGCGGCGATCGTCGTCCGCAGTTTGGTATTGTAGATAACGGCTTTAAAAAAGCATCAGGTTCTGATGTAGCCAGTTCAAGCACGCAAACGAGCAGCAGCATGTATGTACCTAGCTTTGCAAGCCAAGGCACAAGCACGACTGAAGAGCCTGCCACGACATCGCAAACAGAATCAAAAGAGCAAAGCACATCGACGAGCTCTTCAAGTTCTTCAGCGAATACGTCGTCAAGTAGTGCTAAGAAAACAGATAAATCTGAAGGTGGCGATTATTTCGACATCCCTGCTTTTTTACGTAAACAAGCAGATTAATAAAAAACAGTACTTTTGTGCGAAATGTGAACGAATATTGTAGTTATACCGTATTTATGCTACACTCCGTCGTCTAACTGTAATATATACTAAAGTGAGCGAACCTATGATTAAACAGCGTACGATTGCACAAGTAGTCAAAGCCATAGGAATTGGACTTCATAAAGGTGAGAAGGTCACAATAACTCTCCGACCTGCGAGCGCAAATACTGGGATTGTATTTCGTCGTGTCGACCTTGATCCGGTTGTTGATTTTGAAACAACACCTGAAGCCGTTGGTGATACGCAATTGTGTACCTGTTTAATTAACAAAGATGGCGTTCGCTTATCGACTACTGAGCACTTAATTGCGGCGGTTGCGGCAATGGGAATCGACAATTTAATTGTTGAACTTGATAGCTCAGAAGTACCAATAATGGATGGTAGTGCATTGCCATTCATTTATTTATTACAAAAAGGCGGCATTGAAGAGCAAAATGTTGCAAAACGCTTTATTCGTATTAAAGAAAAAGTACGTATTGAAGAAGGTGATAAATGGGCCGAAGTAGAACCTTACGACGGATTCCACATCGATTTCGAAATTGCCTTCGATCACCCTGCAATCAATGAAAGCCGCCAACGTGTTGGTTTAGATATTACGGCACAAAGCTTTACTGAAGAGATAAGCCGTGCGCGTACTTTTGGCTTTATGAAAGACATTGAATACATGCATGCGAACAACCTAGCACTAGGGGGCAGCATGGATAGCGCAGTGGTACTTGATGAATTTAAAGTTTTAAATCCGAACGGTTTGCGTTACGCAGACGAGTTCGTTAAGCATAAGATTCTAGACTGTGTAGGTGACATGTTTATGACAGGTCACAACCTTTTAGGCAAAGTAACCGCATTTAAATCAGGTCATGATTTAAATAATAAGTTACTACGCAAAATTATGGCAACTGAGTCAGCATGGGAGTGGGCAACCTTTGAAACGCCTGTGACGATGCCTGCACCCGGCCTTGAGCTAGCTAACGCCTAATTAGTTAATCACTTATATACAGTTATAAAAAATGACGCTTATTAGCGTCATTTTTTTTGTTTGTTAATTAGCTAAACAGCTAAATTACACTCAGGCTTTTATTATCAAAGTCCTAATATAGTTTGCAACTGTTTAAGCTGGGTTACCTGATATGTTGGTTTAATTCCCTCAGGCAAGTTCACGCCAGGATGTTGCAGCCAACAAGTGTCAATTCCCACATTTTGACCGCCAAGAATATCACTGCTGGCGGTATCACCGACCATTAAAATTTGCTCTTTCGGTGGATTACCCATTAAGTTAAAGGTGTGCTCAAATATCTCTTTTGCAGGTTTAGCAATGCCGACTTGCTCAGAAATAACTAACCAGTCAAACATATCTTGCAGCCCTGTATGCGCTAGGCGACGTGCTTGTAACTGAGAAAAACCATTGGTAATAATGCCCAGCTTGGCATGGGGTTTAAGGGCATTTAATAATTCAACGGCGCCGGGTAAAGGCATACAAATTTCGGCCATTGCTGATAAAAAATCATCATTGAGCTGTTGAGCTGGCACATCTAGTTTATTTGCCAGTTCGCTAAAACGAGTTACTTGTAAGTGACTTGAGGTGATCTCGTTGTTTTGATAAGCAATCCATAATGACTTATTGGTGTTTTGATAATGGGCATAATCTGCCTCGGTAAAATCCATGTCATAGGTTGCTAGCATGTTTTTAAGGCCAGCAAAGGCATTAAAGCTAAATAAGGTTTCGTCGGCATCAAATAATACGTAGTTATACTTCATTAAAACATCCGTTATTGATTATATAGAGTGGGATTAAGAAAAGGCGCCATGGCGAGTGTCAGCGCTTGAGTATAGGTACTTTCTCGTGTTGCATGATGATCAGTTAACAAGCCAATAGCACCCCCTTGCTGTTTAATATTGGTGGTATTAAAGGCTTTATCCATCACGTCACCAAGCTCTTCACCTTGAAGCAATGCTTTATAAAACACAGTGGGCAGGGGTAAGTTACTGCTTCGGCCTGTAACTTGCTGTGCGCCATTATCAATAACTACATAGGCAAAGGTTGCCGCACCATAACTAAATTGCGCTGCACCACCTTCCATCGCCACATAGTAGTCTGCCTGATAGTGGTTTTTACAGTAATTAACGCGATTTTGTGCCCCTAAGCAGGTTTGCTCTTCACCTAAGGGTTGATCGGGTACCTCTGAGGGCGCGTGAACACCACTACATTCGATTACACGCTCAGGAAAATACATCGCAAAAATATGTTTAGCGGCATTGATTTTTACTGGGTTTTTAGACCCAACAATAATTTTAATTGATTGCGACATATTAAACTCGTCATACTTAAAATCAGCAGTGTACGTGAGTTAGGGTTCACAAAAAAGAGTCTAAATAGGAATTTCAGGCGGGGCTAACTTTGCTAAGGCGCGTTTTTTCAAAATAATATCTTTTATTAGAGGCGTGAGCACCAGTTCCATCGCGAGACCCATTTTACCACCAGGCACCACTAAGGTGTTTATACGTGACATAAAACTGCCTTCAATCATCCGCAAATAATACGGAAAATCAACATCATCAATCCCCCTAAAGCGAATCACAACAAAGCTTTCATCAAGGGAGGGGATATCTTTAGCGCTAAATGGGTTGGAAGTATCAACGGTGGGGACTCGCTGAAAGTTAATATGGGTACGAGAAAATTGCGGCGTTATATGATTAATGTAGTCATCCATACTGCGCACAATAGAGTCCATGACTTTTTCACGAGAGTGGCCGCGTTCTGAGGTGTCGCGAATGAGCTTTTGGATCCATTCAAGGTTAATAATAGGCACCATGCCTATGAGTAAATCAACATGTTTAGCAACATCATGATCTTCATCAACTACACCGCCATGTAGACCTTCGTAAAACATCAGATCTGTATTTTGCTCAAGCTCTTGCCATGGGGTAAATGTCCCAGGTAACTGGTTATAAGGCACGGCTTCATCAAAGGTGTGTAAATAACGACGAAGTTTTCCTTCGCCGGTTTCACCGTATTTAGTAAATAAGTCTTCTAAGGCGCCAAAGTCGTTAGCTTCTCGGCCAAAATAGCTAATGTGTTTACTTTCTTGCTGTGCTTCACGAATTTTTTTGTCCATTTCAGGACGTGTATAACGATGAAAGCTATCACCTTCGATAAATGCCGCATTGATGTCGAGGCTGCGGAAAATATGCTTCACGGCATTGGTGGTGGTTGTAGTGCCTGCTCCAGATGAGCCGGTGATTGCAATAATAGGGTGTTTAGCTGACATGTTTGTTCTCTTTTTTATGACCCGTTAGTTATAAAGACCTTACTAAGCTAGGTCAAGTGACGTCATCAGTAAATAACGTTATCATGAGGTGCTTAAAATTAAAACGAGAGAAAGCATGAAACTGATCAAACCGTTGTTAGGGCTAATAACAATTAATGCTTTAACATTGGGCGTTGCCCAGGCAAATATGCCTAAAAGCCAAATTTTGCTCGCCGATTTAAATACTCCACATGGTATACGTGTAAGCATTGTTAGTGATAAAACCAGCTACAACAATCAGCCCCACTTAACCGATACGGGCCTTTATTATACGCGTGAGGTAATCAGTAATAATCAAAGCCAAACTGATATTGCGCTTTACGATTTATCATCAAAACAAACCTCCATGATCACCAATACAGCTGTAAGTGAGTATTCGCCAACAGTAACACCGAGTGGTGATAGTTTATCTGCTATCGTGGTTGAAGAAGATGGCAAACAAAAGTTATGGCAATATCCGCTGAGCACAGAGCAGGCGCCAAGTCGTATTTTTGATTGGATTGAACCTGTAGGCTATCACGCTTGGGGAAGTAACAACGATTTAGTGATGTTTATTTTAGGCGAACCACACACTTTGCAATATACCTCGGTTGCTGCGGCAAAAGGTGAGGTGGTAGCAAGCGATATTGGTCGCACGCTTATTTATAATAAAGCGCAGGCTGAGTTTTTATTTAGCCATAGTAAACACGGGCAGCATCACTTAGCGCGTTTTGATCCACAAACTAAGCAAGTTACCGATATACTTAGACTGCCAAACCAAGTACAAGATTTCATCTTAAAAGATGAAAATACCATTGCTTACGCAATTAAAAACCGTGTTTACCAGCGTAAGTTAACACGCGGCTCTGCTATATCGCAGTGGCTTGATTTAAGCCAATATTGCGATACTGAAATTAGTCGGTTGAGTTATAGAAATCAGCAATTAGCTTTTGTGTGTAGTGAATAAATAAATTTCGGACTTTCACTCATGCATGAGTTAGTCTAGGGTCTGTTGACCTTTGCGGATTACAATTTGTTCAAACTAGGGGCGGTTTAATCGCGGCGCGAGGTTTGTAACCTAGTGGGCTAAGTCAAAACTGAGCAACAAAGAGTAAATCGCCCCTAGGCAGAACCCGAAGGGCAGTGCCTGTTTGGCATTGATGCTGCGTTATCGCCTATTTATGGGGAATAACCACATTACATATGCTTTACCTTGGCTAAATACCAAACAGACTGCTGCAAATTTAACTTTGAAAGGTCAACAGACCCTAACCCCCTATTAAATAAAAAGGAAAGTCACGTGGCATTTAGTGCAGACGAGTTAACAGAGCAGCTGATCAAACTAGAGTGTAGAAGTAACTTTAAAATAAAAAACATTGCTGAGTATATGCTAGCAAACTCTAAAGAAGCGTTTTACACCCATGCCGAAACGGGGAAAGGTAAAATTGTGATCCGCCCCGCATTTGAAGTGTTTAGTGATGACTTTACTGATATTGATGGGGTTGTGCGTACTCAAGGCTATTTTCATAGCAGTGAAATGACCCGTTTTCCGACTCGTATTTATAAAAGCGCGCAGCCTATTCATTATGGTGTCGCTTTTAAAATTAACTCTGAACAAGCGGCAAAAGAGTTTATAGCTAAGCTAACGATGATTATTGGTGGTTAATAGAATGGTGCAGGGCTAAAGGCAAAAGGTGTAAGATAAAATCTTCGACCTTTAACCTTTAACCTTTAACCCTTAACCTTTGTCTTTAATTACTACCTCTAAAAGCGCAGCGCCTCTTAACCTCTTTGTGAATAAATTTTTTAAGATCTTATTACACAAAGAGAAGACAATGAGAAGTAAATGAGAAAACATCAGCCATTAGCCCGAGTTTGAGGTTTTCGGCCCGTTACTCGTCGCCCGCAGCCCGCCATCCTTTAAACTTTAACTTATTTGCTATTTAAAAAGCTATTGACTGATTTCAGTTCACGGTTTTTAAGTGCAATACAGTCATTGGTGCTCTCTGCAAGTTTACTTAACGTACGCGCATAACCGGGTACAGCATCCAGTTTAGCGTCAAAGAAACTTTGCGTTGTAGCTAAACTGTCAGCGTCACAGCTGGTGGTAGTAAAGTAAGGTAAGTTAGGCACAAAAAATGGTGGCAAGCTTGCTGTTACTTTATCGTAGTTGCTATAAATCCAATCAATAAACAGTGCTTGGCGTTCATCGGTGTAACTTTGACCCGATAAAATAGTACGCATATCAGAAGCCGTTACTTCGTCTGTTAAGCTATACGCCAGTACCGCTTTTTGTAGTTCAGGTTTACCAAAGTAACCCATTGCTGCCAGCATATTGGTACGCACTTGTGGATCTTTGGTGGTTTTAAAGGTTGTCATAAACTGATCTAGCAACGCCTTATCCCCATGAAAAGCCGCAAGGCGTAAATAAGTACCTGCTAAATAAGGGTCTACCTTTTGTGGATCGTTTAAGTAAGTTTGTGTTTGCTGTTTGGCTTTATTGATCACATTTTTATCTTCACCATCAAACCCTAAGCGTGATACCACCGCGGCACGAAGTTGAGCTACTGCGCCATCTTCGCCCATTTTTGCTTCTAGGCCATATTTTTTAGCGGCAGGCATCACTGCATTTTGAATAAACGTAGGCCATAAATCTTTATTGCTATCGTCTTTAAAAGTACGCTGCTGTGACGCTAAATAACCTAAAGCAGTATTAGCAACACGCGGATGACTATCGCTGGCAAATACTTCAAGCGTTTGCATTAATTTAGCCGCTGAAATGACACCGGCATCAAGTAGGGCATCTGTTGCCGATAATAGGGCTAAGCGTTCACGGTCGTTTAATACCCTAGCTGCATTATCTATTAACGCATTAAATTGCGCATCATCCATTACCCAACGGTAATAACCTAGCGCGCCTTGATCTGGATAAATCCACTCTGGTTCAAAGTCTAATGCTAGCGTTTGGCTTTGTTTATTTAATAATACATTGGCTGTTTGTACTTTATCGCCAGCACCATATTTAATCGCAACCGGTACATTCCACAGTTGAGCAGGAGCTTCAACACCGGCATTGGCAAAACGACTTTGCGAAATCGTAATGCTCTTACCTTGCTGCTTAACGTTAATTAGCGGGAATGACGACTGTTCAATAAACGATTTTAAAACGCTCGCTACATCTTTATTTGAAGCCTTACCAAGTGCTTCCCATAAATCGGCAGCTTCTGCATTTTTATAGGAGAATTCTTTTAAGTAGTTCTGAATACCAGCTTGAAATGCCTCTTCGCCAATCCAGTTTTCAACCATCGCCAGTACTGAGCTGCCTTTGCTGTAGGCAAGGCCTAAACCATCCATAATATCGGCTTCGGTTTTAATTGGTTTGCGAATTGGCTTAGTGCTTAAACGTGCATCTAACGCCATTACGTTGTTTTGTGGTAAATCTAGGTGTGATTCAAACTCAGGATTAAGCTGCTTAGTAATTTTTGCCGCCATCCAGCTTGCAAACGCCTCGTTTAACCATAAGTCGTTCCACCACTTCATAGTCACTAAGTTACCGTACCATTGATGAGCTAATTCATGGGCAATAATAGAGACATTACGTTGTTTTTTACTACGCGTTGCAGCTTCTAAATCAACCAGAAGAATATCTTCGCGGTAAGTCACTAAGCCTGAATTTTCCATAGCGCCAAACGGAAATTCAGGAACAGCCACTGAATCTAGCTTTTTATATACATAAGGAATACCAAAGTACTCTTCAAGTGCGCCCAGTACTTTAGGCATGTTCTCTTTTGCATATTGCGCTAAATGAATTTTACCTTGTGGGGTGATCACACGCCCAGGAATAGGCATGCCTTTAATTTCTAGCTCTTCAAATGGACCTACAGCCATAGCCACTAAGTAAGATGGAATTGGTGGCGTTTTATCAAAGTAATGGGTGGTCATATCGCCATTCACCGTCGTTTTTAGCTCAGGTGTATTTGAATACACTTTTTGTGAGGTGGGGGCGGTAATGGTTAACTGAAACGGAATTTTATAGCTTGGTTCGTCAAACACCGGAAATGCACGGCGCGCATCACTCATTTCAAATTGCGTGAACAAGTACGGAACGCCTTGATCTAGGGTTTTATATAACCCCACACTCTGGCGGTTATAAGGCGCTGAAAAATCTATTTTTAAGGTGTATTTACCTGGCTGAATTTGCTCTTCACAGCTAAATTTAACCTTACCTGTTTTAAGCATTTCGCTGTTTAAATCACAGTTTTGCTCGCCTAGTAGTTGCACCATTTTAGTTGCATAATCAACACCATTGAGCTCAATGTAGTGTGTTGGTTTGAGCACTTCTAAGCTGATCTCGGTCATTCCTGTAAAGGTATCCTGACTTGGGTCGAGCGTTAAAGCGACTTTTTGTGAACTTGGCTTTGCGAGTTTTTCAATGACGAATTCGTTAGCGTGAGCAGCATTCATCGCAAGCGCAACGCTCACGGTTAAGAGGCTTTTTAAAAACATAGTTATCCCTAGATTTTTTGTTGTTAGAAACAGTCATATAGACGGCACTTCATCCTAACAGCTTTTTTTACTAGAGTAAGCGCAGATCGCTAAGGAAAAGAGTAACAAAGTTTGTCAGTGGCTATCTCGGGCTAAAAACCGCTGCCAATGAATGTGGGAATTGATAACCCGGATCTGTTGTAGCACCTTATTTAACAAGGCTATATCGTTAAAGTTATCATGAGGGTAATCATTAAAGCCCATTAAATAATTAAAGCAGTCTTTGTTGCCTGCTTGCAGGGCATAAATACGAATTTGCTGTTCAAAGTTAAGCCGTAGACTACTAATGGCGGTTTTCATACCGAGTTGATCCACCGAAGGAATTGCACATTTTTGCAAATATCCTGCGCGTTCACCCTCTCCTGAAAACCATATGCGCACTTTTTCGCTATAGCGCCCTGTTTTAGCAGGAAGATCGAACATTAAACGGGAGTGATTTTGTGCTTTTACATAAGCTAAATAGTCATTAAACCCAGCGCTAATAAGGGCGTGATGAACAGGCACTAAACGTGGCTTAATTTTACCGTGGGTATGAAAACTAAAACAGAGAATATTATTTTTAAGTATTAGGTCATCAAGGGTTAAGCAGCCAATTTCATCACTGTAAGCGCCACTGTAATAAGCAATTAAGGGCAGCCAAAAATGCCAGTGTTTAGCTTGTTCGCGGGCAAGCCGTGTATCACTATAAATATATCCGTTATAGAGAGTATGCAGCTCCATAGCTGAAAATGGACGACGACCAAGATGGGTTTTCAACGTATTACCTTGACAGTTTTTATTATTTTTATACCCCAACTAACCGTTGCTGTTAGTTGGGATAATGTCAGCGAACTAACGCCTAAAACTTATTCGCTTAGCGCGCGAGCTAAACCAACCGGTTCAATTTCTACACACACCTGATCGTCATTCCAATTTAAACCCACTAATGCATCATCAGATTTTAGGTCTTCAACCCAATCATCTAAAAATTCATCTAGGTTTATTTCTACTGGACTGTAGTCTTGCCACTCTTCTTTACATTGTGCTTGTGCTGCGTCTTGTGATTCCCACAGTAAAAGTACATCGGTGTCGTCAAACTGATTTGACTCACATACAACAAAGCCACCATCATCGGCACCCAGTGCCCAGATCTGCTCACTAACACGTACTTTTTCTACAAAGCTAACTAGTTGTGATTCAATTTCGATATCGCTCATGTATCCACCTTTTAAAATTTAAGTCGAGGGTTGGTATTTTTAGCCGCTTGACGCTGACTAAACGCTTCATAAAACTTAACTAATTGCGGCTGCGCGCTAAAATCAGTGAGTTCACGAAAGCATATCCAATCAAGTAAGCAGTATAAACTGATGTTGAGGCATTCACAGCTTTTAAATTCATCATCGCATAAATGATCATTTAAATAGTCTAATGTTTGCGCAACTCGCTCATTTTGCAGATTAAAAAATAGTTTATCAGCTTGCGTGTCAAATCCAGAACGTTGGCATAACAGTAATTCAACGAATGAATCATTGCAGGCCCTAATTAAAAAGTGCTCTTGAGGCCATGTAAGTGGGGGTTGCTGGGTTTTTTCAAGTAAATAACGCAGTATGGTATTTGAATCACTTAGGGTAAGCGTGTCATCGACCAATATAGGAATTTTGGCTGCTGGATTTTTTGTGACCACCAACGGCCGATCGTCTTTAGAAAAAATATCGAGATTAATAAATTCAAGCGCACAATTGTTTTGTTGTGCCCAGATTCTAATACGGCGAACATAAGGGGAAGGAATAGAGCCAAATAGTTGCATAATGGGGCTTTTGCCAACTCCACATAAATAAAAAGCCGCTGATGCGGCTTTATTAATAAATCGATTTACTTACTCTGAGCGGCTGGTTATTTCTAATAAATGGTAACCAAACTGTGTTTGTACAGGGCCTTGTACTTGATTTAGCGGCGCTGAAAATACCACCTTGTCAAATTCAGGCACCATCATACCTGGGCCAAACTCACCTAATGCACCACCATCTTGACCTGATGGACAATTAGAGTGCAGTTTAGCGAGTTCTGCAAAGTCTTCACCTTGCTCAATTTTATCTTTAAGGTCTAAACATTGTGCTTCACTGTCTACGAGTATGTGCCTTGCACTTGCAACTGCCATAAGTTCTCCTACCTGTAAGTTTAGTTTTTTAAATTTGATAGCAACATCTTAGTAAGGTTAAACTGAAAACACAAAGTTAAAATGCACTTTTGATTGTGCTTTCTAGTTTTGCTGAATCCGGTGCTACGCGGCTGTTAAAGCGCGTAATCGTTTTGCGATCGGCCGATACCACGTATTTATAAAAGTTCCAGTTTGGTGAACTGGTTTGGGCGTTTAAATGCTTGAAAATAGGGTTTGCGTCACTACCACGTACTGCGCTGGTGGCCAGCATAGGGAAAGTAACACCATAATTTACATAACACACTTTTGCGGTATCTTTTTCATCGTTCTCTTCTTGAAAAAAATCATCTGATGGAAAGCCTAATACCACCAAGCCTTCGTCTTTGTATTTATTATAAAGCGCTTCTAAACCTTCAAATTGCGGCGTAAAACCGCAGTTACTCGCAGTGTTAACAATTAAAAGAGGCTGGTTTTTAAAATCGCATAAGTTAATGGTTTCAGTTGAGCGCAACTTTCTAAGTGAAACATTCGTGAAATCATTGCAGGTGTTTGCATCTAATGAAGGGGCGGGCAAGTCTGCGGCATATGTATTTAGCGAAACACAACTTAACGCGAGGGTTAAACCAAGTATTATTTTTTTTATCATGCTATTACCTTAAGTGCGTTTTTAGAGTATTTATGTAACTTATCATACGCTACTATAGGCTAAATTGATCAATTTTACTTTATTTTCTATGACTATACGTTTAGCAAAACCTGATGATTTAACT
Organism: Pseudoalteromonas sp. MQS005; assembly: GCF_001661605.1. Classification (NCBI taxonomy): domain Bacteria; kingdom Pseudomonadati; phylum Pseudomonadota; class Gammaproteobacteria; order Alteromonadales; family Pseudoalteromonadaceae; genus Pseudoalteromonas; species Pseudoalteromonas sp. MQS005. The sequence goes on from NZ_LYRQ01000001.1 coordinate 71,126, forward strand.
GCCATTGTTGCTATTTACAATGAAACTATCCCTAGTCGAATGGTCACCGCCGATACCGAAGAGGTGACCGTCGCTGATAAACAACCTTGGTTTGATAGCCATACTGCTCAACGCCCTATTTTTGTTTACTGTGAGAACAACCAAGTATTAGCGTGGCTTAGTTATAAATCGTTTTATGGTCGCCCAGCTTACGATGGCACCGTTGAGTTAAGCATTTACATTACGGCAGCAGCCCAAGGAAAAGGGTTGGGTAAAAAGCTGATGCAATTTGCACAACAACAAGCCAAGCAGCTTAATATAGAAGTATTACTTGGGTTTATTTTTAGTCACAACGAACCGAGCATTAAATTATTTAAGCATTTTGATTTTGCAGTATGGGGAGAGCTGCCTAACGTAGCAAGAATGGACAATCAGCTGTACAGCCTGACTATTTTTGGTAAGCATTTAACCTAGTACCATAACAAAAGGCAGCAAAATTCACTTTTACGTAGGTGATTATGCTAAACCAAAAATTCTAGACTATGCTGAAAAGGTGTTTAATTAACTCTTTAAAGTGTGTCTAAATGGCGAGAAAAATACTTATTATTGATAGCAGTAGCATGATTGCTATGCGCTTAAAAGTGTTATTAGAACTAATTGGCTGCCAAGTTGAATTAGTCCACTTTGCTATGTTTGATGAAAATACAGACATAGACATTTATGACTTACTGGTATTTTCTCAAGGCGTGCCAACCGATGTTGTATCGATAGTTGTTGAAAAAGCGACTTATCAATCATTTTTGTTATTAGCGCCAAAAGCAGAATCAGGGGAGTTGCTTAGCGCATTTTCCAAATTAAATGACTTGATACCCAATGCCACCATTATCTACCCCTTCTTTTCCAATAAAGAAATAACGTCTTTAATTGAGGCCTTATTAGAGATAGGTCCAGATCACATTTTTAAACTACCGACAATTTTACTCGTTGACCATGTTAATGAGCGATTAGAGTCACTCAAAAGTAGCCTTTATGGCGCTCATATTGAGGTATACACCGCAACAAACCATGATGAAGCAATTAATATTGCCAAGCTCAGGAGTATTGATATTTTAATCAGTGACTTTAGCTTACAACCGGGTTCTGGTTTAGAGATATTTTCGAGTTTAAAAAAAATACAACCGCATAGTCGTTGCTTGTTAGTAACCTCACGCCCTGAACAATCTATGTTAGAAGCCATTCGCCAAGGTGTTGAAGATGTTTTAATCAAGCCTTTAAATGACAATGTGTTACTACAAGCTGTACATAAATTATGGCAAACCGAGCTGCTAAAACGTCACAATGCTGAGCTAGTAGAAAGATTACAAGAAACAGTTGATGTGCTGATTGAAAAAGACAGCCTACTGCAGGTCATTTTTAAAAATACCCCCGATCCTATTTTATTATTTGAACGCAAAGGCAAGATAGTCGAGGCCAATGATGCCTGCTTAAAATTATTTAATTTAAAGTTTAAAAAGCTCATTGCTCACTCGTTATTTCATTTTTTAGATGATGACTCGGTGCAGGCAATAAAAGATAAAATCTCTACATTAAACAGTAATCGTCAGTTTAGTTGTGACTTACACATTGTAAATAAAGACGGAAGTAAAATTCCGCTAGTTGGATCATTTAATGAAATAGACCACCATGGCGAAATAGCGTTAGCGGTTATTTTTAAAAATGTTAGCCATTTAAAACAAAAAGAAGATCTACTGTTGGAAGCCAAAGATCTTTTAGAAGAGCAAGTAAGGGCACGTACTTCACAGCTTGAGCATGCGAAAAATATTGCCGAAGCGGCTAATCTAAGTAAATCAGAGTTTTTGGCAAATATGTCGCATGAGCTAAGAACCCCTATGCACTCTATATTGAGCTTTTCACGTTTTGGTATTAGCAAGTTACAAGAGGGTGATTTTAGCAAAGATAAACTTTTGAAGTATTTAACTCGTATTGAATCAAGTGGGCAAAGACTACTATCGTTACTTAATAATTTACTCGACCTTTCTAAATTAGATGTTGGTAAATTTCCATTCAACCCACGGGCTTATGATTTAGCGACTATTGTTAAAACCAGTATTGATGATGTTGCCGGTATTGCTATTGAAAAAGATATAAATATTGTTTTTAGCTCTGATAACGCGCCGATTGTTGCACAGTGCGATGAAGAGCAAATAAATCAGGTTTTGAGAAATGTATTGAGTAATGCACTCAAATTTAGTGAAGAGCACAGTACTGTTGAAGTTGTCATGCAAAGAGACGATGACAATGCAAACATTGCAGTGATAGATAGCGGTATTGGAATACCTGAAGAGGAACTTGAAATGGTTTTCAATAAATTTGAGCAAAGCAGTAAAACGAATAGTGGTGCAGGTGGAACCGGGTTGGGTCTTACCTTGTGTCGTGAGTTTGTTTCATTGCATCAAGGCAGTATTAAAGCATGCAATAACAGCCTTGGTGGAACAACAATTTCGATACAAGTTCCTTTAGAAATAAACTTAGATGAATACCTAGCTGATGAGCAATTAGTGAAAAATAGCGGCTAACAATCGAATTGTTTTAATTTATATGGATGAAAAATTATGGCTTTAACTAAAATTCTTGCAGTCGACGATGAACCATTTAACCTCGAAATAATTGAAGAAATATTAGAGGATCTTGATTTTGAACTTAAGCTAGCTTCAAGCGGCCCTGAATGCTTAAGTATGGTTGAAGAGTATATGCCTCAAGTTATATTACTTGATGTAAGTATGCCAAAAATGAATGGTTATGAAGTATGTAAAGAGCTTAAAGCTAACCCCATTACCAATGACATCATCGTGATGTTTGTATCTGCAAGAGGTACGGTTGAGGAGCGCATGGAAGGTTATTCAGTAGGCGCGGAAGACTATATTGTAAAACCGTTTGGGCACGACGAATTAAAGCAAAAACTGAATAAACTAAATCAAGTCTTAATAGAAAAACAACAGCTTGAAAAGCAAGTAAAAGAAGCGACCTCTACCGCCTTTAATGCCATGGCAAATAGCAGCGAAATGGGTCAGATAGTAAATTACATTGAAAATATTGGTTTTATTAACGATATACAAGAGCTTGGCAAAGCATTAGTAGAATGCTTACAGGCATTTGGCCTACAAAGTAATATTGAATTTAGATGTAACGATACTAAGTCGCACTTTGCGCTCAATGGGGTGTGTTCGCCGATTGTAATTGAGTTATTTGAAATGCTTAAAAGCAAAGGACGATTGCATGAGTTTTCTCATCGCATTTTGGTTAACTACGAGCTTGTGAGTTTACTGATTTTAAATATGCCAGAGCATGACGAGCAAAAGCACGGACGCATACGTGATCATATTTGCTTTATTGTAAGTGTAACCGAGCAACAATTACGAGCCATTACCACCAAGCAGATGCTGGTATCGCAGCAGGAGCGGTTAAATAAAGTTGCTGGTACTGTGCATAGTAAGTTTCATCGTTTAATTGGGATGTTGAACGACAGTCGTATTAATAACGAAAAAGTATTTAAGCATTTACAAGAAGAACTCGAAGAGCGGATCCCAACTATGGGATTGGATGAAGACCAAGAAATTTTTATTTATAAAAAAGTAGACGAAACCATACAAAACTCGGTTGCACGTCAGGAGTCAGTAGATCAAGTTAAAAAAGCCTTTGCAGAAATAGAGCAAGATCTTGCTTTATTGTTGAAAGGTTAAAGGTTAAAGGTTAAAGGTTAAAGGTTAAAGGTTAAAGGTTAAAGGTGCGGGCTACGGGCTGCGAGGCGCGGGGTAAATTCCTTACTACGATTAGATATATTAACTTGTAGCAGTGACTTTATGTCGCGTCTTTTAAAGGTTAAAGACGAAAGGTATGAGTAACAGGTTAACTAAGATCGGTATTTTAATTGTGGTTTCTCATTTACTCCTCATTTTCTTCTCTGTGTTAAATCAGATCTTAGTTAATTATGCACAAAGAGAGCAAAGAGCTCGTAAAGAGAGTGATTACAGACAAAGCTTAAAGGTGCGGGCTGCGAGGCGCGGGGTAAATTCCTTGCTACGATTAGGCAGATAGCTTGTATCAGCGACATTATGTCGCGTTTTTTTAGGCAATAGGCTTACGCGTCTCTGGGTAGGCCTTTTTCAACAATCCGTATTAGCCGTGCTGTTTTGCGCAGCTTTTGTCTTTGTTTATCATGTTGCTGGGTAAGTGCCCATTCTATGTGCTCATTCACCATGTCACTGAGCGTTTTGCGTTTATCTTCAAGTGCATGAATAATCGCTGGGCTAAAATCTGCGTTACCTAAGCCAACCGCTATATTTCGTAGCCAACGTTCATGGCCAATGCGGCGGATTGGACTGCCCTCGGTATTTTTTAAAAAGGTAGTTTCATCCCAAGCAAATAACTCGAGTAAATCTTTGTTTTTTAATTGTGTACGAGGATGAAAGTCAGCCTCATCAGTAATTTTTCCGTAGCGGTTCCATGGGCATACCAATTGGCAATCGTCACAGCCATAAATGCGATTTCCCATTAATGTTCTGTATTGCTCAGGAATAGCCCCTTGATGCTCTATGGTTAAATACGATATGCATTTACGTGCATCTACCACATAAGGTTCTACAATAGCACCAGTGGGGCATAGTGTTATGCAGGCAACGCATTTGCTGCAGCCCTCAAAAGTGTTTTCGTTATCAATAGGTAAAGGTAAGTCGACAAAAAGCTCACCTAAAAAGAACCAAGAACCCGCCTCTTTATTTATTAATAAAGAATGTTTACCTCGCCAGCCAAGCCCTGCTTTTTCAGCTAATTGACGCTCAAGCACTGGCGCTGAATCAACAAAAGGCCTAAAGCCATAGTCACCTACCTGCTGTTCAATTTTTTTACCTAATTGCTTGAGCCGATTACGCATTAATTTGTGATAGTCACGGCCAAGCGCATAGCGGCTGATATAGGCTTTCTCGGTATTTTTAAGGTTTTTGGCAAAGCCTGAATCTGGCGGCAGGTAATTCATTTTAACTGAAATAACCCGCTGTGTTCCGGGCACTAGCTCATTAGGGCGAGCACGCTTCATACCATGGGCTGCCATGTAATCCATTGAACCATGATACCCTGCATCAAGCCAACGCTGAAGCTGTGCTTCATGCTTAGTTAAATCAATGTCAGTAATGCCCACTTCACTAAAGCCAAGTTCTTGACCCCATAATTTTATTTGCTGGGCTAGCTGTTCATAGTTTGGTTTTACGTCGCTCACATACTTCACACAGTTAAATGACAAGCCGCTTAATTTAGCATAATCGCGGCTTGGGTGAAATTGTTATTGCCTAATCTACAAAGCGTTTTAACTGTTGTTGGGTTTGTTGGCTTAGCTTTTGTGATTGTTCAGAATCATGCAGTGCTGTATCTATTTGTTGCTTGGCTTGTTCGCCTAGCGCCACAATTTGCTCAACCGATTCATGCGTTTGGTTTTGGGTATCTTCGAGTAAATGCACCGCGTTAGCTATTTGCTGTAACTGCTGCTGATTATGCTCAAATTCATTGAGCATTTTACCAAACCCATCAGAGGTGGTGTTAATTGATGTTTGCGCATTATTTGAGTGGTTTATTAATTGCTCTGACTCTTTATTCGTTTCATTAACGAGCTCATTCATTTGGGTAATAAAATCACTAATTTGGCGTGTTGCATCACTTACTTTAACCGATAGGGTACGAACTTCATCGGCAACCACGGCAAAACCTCGCCCCGCTTCACCAGCGCGTGCCGCTTCTATGGCTGCATTTAGTGCTAATAAGTTAGTTTGATCCGAAAACTCTTCAACCATTTTTAAAATACTGCGAATGTTTTCGCTGTTCTCTTTCAAGCCCGCAATCGTTTTAGAAAAACTACCCAGCATTTCATTAATAAGCCTTACCTGCTCAACTAGTTTTGATAGCTCACCAGCAGAGAGCTTTACAAAATTAAGGTGTTCATTATTAACCTGATGTACGCTATCAGTGTTGCTTACTATAGCCTGCAGGCTTTGGGTAATTTGATTACTGGCATTAATAATGGTGTGACTTAAATTAATTTGCTGTTCGCTTAGCTGCTCTGTGTGCTGCATTGATTGCGTTACTTGGCTGTTACTCTGCACACTCTCTTGGGCGCTGGTATAGGTAGTGCTTAATAAACTATTTAAATGGGTAGTAAATTGATTGTATTGCTCACTTAAGTCTCTAAATTCATCAAACGTGAAATGGGGTAATTTGGCTGCTAAATTCGCATCTTGTTGATTAATATTAATGAGCGTATCGCGCATTGCTTTTACCGGGCGCACAATTAAAAAGCGCATATAAAAAATAGTAAAAATAAAGCCTGCAATAATAAGTAGCGCAAGTGCCCAAAATAAGCCAGTGCTTTGCTGGTTTTCGGTTAAGCTACTGTGCAACCAAAACAAAGTAATGGCTTGAAATAAAAAAACAAAACTTAAATTCCCAACTATTTTTCGGGTTAAAGTATAAAACAGTGTTTGTTCTAAAAAATTATAAATACGCATGTAGCTACTCATTAAATAGTGACCTACTAAATTATTGTTTTTACAGCATAAATGGCAATTAAATAATTAGTTATAGTTCATTTAATTGCGCTAAATAATGCTTAGTTCGTTCAGGGTCGTTAGTAAAAATACCATCAACACCACAGGCAAGCATCAGTTTAATATCTTCGACTTCATCTACGGTGTAAGCAAATACTTGTAAACCGCGCATTTTGGCATCGTCTACAAACGGTTTGTTCATAAAGTTTTTGTCAATATGAATGCTGTAGGCCTGTAAGTCTTGTGCAAACTTTGCATACTGCAATGGAATTGATGCAGTAAGTGCGCCAATTTTAAGCCACGGTAAACGGCTCTTTAGCCAGTGTAGTTGATGATGATTAAATGATGAAACTAAAATATTGTCAGCGGATATTTTGTTTGCGGCAATATTCATTTCCAGTTGGGTGGCAAACTTTTCTAGTTCAAAGGTATGTTTTAGCTCTAAATTAAGTAAGGTTTGGTTATTATTCCAGTCAATTAATTGCTGCAGGGTAGGTACTTGCTCACCATTTCCCGCATCAAATTGTTGAATTTGCTGAGCGCTTAGGTCGCACACTTTACCTTTACCATTAGTGGTTCTATCTAGGTAGGTATCATGAATAATCACGTAGTCATCAAGTGCGCTTTGTACATCAACTTCAATGCCATCTACATTTGCTTTTAACGCCGCCATAATGGCGCTTTGCGTATTTTCGGGGAAGTGTGTGCTTGTGCCTCTATGAGCAAATATTTTCATGGCTGCTTTTTCCGTGAGATTGACCAAGTTTCAAAGCACGCAGCACTAACAATCAGTGCGCCACCAATCAGGGTCATCACTGAGGGGCGTTCGTGCAAAATAATTATAGCCAGTATTGTGCCATAAAGGGGCTGTAAGCAAGAAATCAATCCAGCGGTCGCTGCTGATAAATGTTTTAAACTTGCTGCAAATAAGGAATGCGGCATCGCAGTAAACACCACACCGGCAATAAGCAGAAATATTAAATCAGTATCATTAATTTGTGTTATGGGCACTTCAATAAAAGCACACAGCATCAAGCTTGCGACTAACGTTTGATAAAACATGGTTTGAGGCCCACCATATTCGCTAAAGTAGCGTTTATGGGTAATATTACGAATAGCAAAAAACAATGCTGATACCACGCCCGTTACAACACCTAAGGTGATGTCATCGCCTAAATTAATGTTAGGGATCAATAAATAAATACCAGTAATCACCACTACAGCGCTTATTATATCTTTTGTCTTGGGCTTACTTTTATTAAATAGGGGCTCTAAAAATACCGTGATCACGGGATAGGTAAAAAAGGCTAACATGCCCACGGTTATTCCTGCCAATTGCATGCCAGCAAAGTAGGTTACCCAGTGAATACCTACGGCAACACCTAATAAAATGGCAATCACATAATCTTTAGCGCGATGCAGCTTAATTGGTTTTTTTTGCAAAGTTAGTAGCACACAAATTGCCACCCCAGCAATAGCCGCGCGATAAGCGGTAATATCTAATGCATTCAAACCAATTAGCTTTGCGAATAAGGCGGTGCCGCCAAATAAAAGGACGGCAATATGTAAGTAAATTAAGCTTTGTTGTTGGGACTGCACGAGATTTCCTTGTCACTTTTTTTGGCTATATTAGCATTGCTTTTACACTCAGAAGATGAAATTTTTAAAAGGCTTAATAATTAACATGCAACCATTAAGGAGTTAACTTTTTAAGTGCAATAGCGATTGTAAAATCAAAACTACACGTTACTATGCTATTAATAACTATAAAAGTAACGAAAAGTGCTAAAATCGCAGTTAAATGCACTCAAAGAGGCTCGAATGACCGCATTAATAAAAATTACCACTGAGCAAAACGTGGCAATACTTACCATGAATACCGCTGAAAACCGCCATAACCCTAGTTTTATAGCTGAACTTAATCAACACTTAGATAGCATAGAAGCCAATGGCGATATTAACGCCGTAGTATTAACCTCAAGCAGCGATAAAAGCTGGTCATTGGGAATTGATCTACAGTGGATGGCAAACCCTGACAACACACCACAAATAATTGCCGCTTTCATGAACTCGATAGGTGCCTTGTTTAAACGTATTGTTACTTTTCCTATGCCTATTATTGCCGCGCTAAACGGCCACACTTATGGTAATGGTTCGGTACTGGCGTGTGCCTGTGATTTTAGATTTATGAAATCAGACAAAGGCTTCTTTTGTTTCCCCGAAGTCGATGTATTAGTGCCGTTTGTACCGTCTATGTTTCCGATTATTAATAAAGCGATTAATCTGCAATTTTTTAACCGCTTAGCCATGACAGGCGAGCGTGTTGATGCGCAAAAATTGTTACAGCAAAATGTGGTAGAAGCAATTTTTGCTGATGAGCAAGCCTTGCAAACGGGTGTGTTAGAGTTTGCGCAAAGCTTTAATAAAAATCGCTGGATATACTCTCAAAATAAAAGCCAAATGAACAAACCAATACTCGATGTTATGGCTGCACAAGATGCGGCTTTTATTGAACACATCAGCACGCTATTGTGGAAGAAGCTACAGCAAAAGTAAGCTGTTTATATAAAAGTGAGTAAACATCAGCACTGCTATTTTACTCACTTTTAAGCTCTTAAATTAAGTACATGTTAAGCGTTATTTAGTTATATTTTCACAAAATGCAAAAGGTAATAACGCTTTATTAAAAGTTTAATGGCTTTTACCTGTCTCATTGCGAGTATATGAGTTAAAATACTTACATAACCAACTAACAAGATAGTGAATGTCAAACCAAGATCCAAATCTCAGTCGAGAACAAGAAAAGTACGAAAACCCAGTCCCTAGTCGTGAGTTTATACTTACTCACCTGCAAGAGCGTTCCAAACCTGCTAACTACGCACAACTATGTGAAGAACTCGCAGTCAACGATGAAGAACGACAAATAGCATTTAAGCGCCGACTTCGCGCCATGGAGCGTGATGGGCAGCTGTATTTTAATAAATTTAAATGTTATGCCCTGATTGACGAAGCCGGTTTAACCAAAGGCAAAGTAGTCGGTCACAGAGACGGTTTTGGCTTTTTAGAAGTTGAAGGCGAGAGCAAAGATTGGTTTATTGCCAAGCATCAAATGAATATGGTGCTACACGGTGACATCGTTCTTGCCAAAGGCACTAAACGCGGCTCAGGCTCAAAATGCGACGCACGCATCATCAAAGTACTCACTAACGAGCGCGCACCCATTGTAGGGCGTTATTTTGTTGAGCATGGTATTGCCGTTGTTGTGGCTGAAGATCCGCGCATTACCCAAGACATTATTATCCTACCGGGTAACGAAAAAGGCGCGCGTCATAACCAAATGGTGCAAGTGCAAATAACCCAAAATCCAAGCCGTAATATGAATGCGGTAGGTAAAGTTATCGACGTACTGGGCGAGCATTTAGCGCCGGGTATGGAAATTGAAGTTGCGCTGCGTAATCACGATATTCCACACGTATGGCCTGAAGAGGTTGAACAACAAGTTGCCCACTTAGGTGAATTTGTTGAAGAAGCCGATAAACAAGGTCGAGTTGATTTACGCGGCTTACCGCTTGTGACCATAGATGGCGAAGACGCTCGTGATTTTGATGATGCCGTATACTGTGAGCCTAAAAAGTCGGGTGGCTGGCGCTTATGGGTAGCCATTGCCGATGTATCACATTATGTAGGTATGAACACGCCGCTTAACAAAGAGGCGATAGAGCGCGGTAACTCAGTGTATTTCCCTGAGCAAGTTATTCCAATGCTACCAAAAGTATTATCTAACGGTTTGTGTTCGCTAAACCCTGAGGTTGATCGCTTGTGTATGGTTGCAGAAATGACCGTATCGCAAGAGGGTAAGCTCTCAGGTTATAAGTTTTACGAAGCGGTGATGAACTCACATGCTCGTTTAACCTACACCAAAGTAAATGCTATTTTACAAAATGACGAAAAGCTTCGTAAAGAATACGCAGCCGTGGTGCCACATTTAACTGACTTACAGCAAATGTACATGGCATTAAAAGCAGCGCGCCAAGAGCGTGGTGCCATTGAGTTTGAAACACTCGAAACTCGCTTTGTATTTAACGCACAGCGTAAAATAGAATCAATTGTGCCGGTTATTCGTAACGATGCGCATAAGCTCATTGAAGAATGTATGATTTTAGCCAATGTTTCGGCGGCTAAATTACTGGAAAAACATGAAGCTAGCGCACTGTATCGAGTACATGATGAGCCCGATAGCGAAAAGCTGGGTAACTTTACTCAGTTTTTAACTGAGCTGGGGATTGAAAGCACGCTAAGTGATGAACCAACCCCAAAAGAAATTACTCATGTGTTGGCTCGTTTAGGTGACCGCCCAGAGGCTGAACTTATTCAAACCATGTTGCTACGCTCAATGAAGCAAGCGGTTTATCAGCCAGATAACATAGGCCACTTTGGTTTAGCATTATCGGCTTATGCGCACTTTACCTCGCCAATTCGCCGTTACCCAGATTTAGTGGTGCATCGTGCAATTAAAGCAGTATTAAAAGCACAAGGGCAGCAAACCTCTGGTGAATACGCTTATAGCGATGATGAAGTCGATCAACTTGGTGAGCAGTGTTCTACCACTGAGCGCCGCGCAGACGATGCCACCCGTGAAGTAGCCGATTGGTTAAAATGTGAATACATGCAAGATCATGTAGGCATGGAGTTCAACGGTGTTATTTCATCGGTTACTAACTTTGGTTTATTTATTCGTTTAGATGACTTACAAATTGATGGATTAATTCATGTTACTAATTTAGGTGATGAATATTTCCAGCATGATGCAGCTAAACATTGTTTGGTGGGTGAGCACACACATACGGTTTATCGTTTAGGCGACAAAGTCACTGTGCAGGTTGCCTCGGTAAGCTTAGATGATCGTCGTATAAACTTAACGCTTAAAGGCGATGTTGCTCAAGATCGTTATGCGCGTCGTCGTGCACCTAAAAAAAATGCTCCAGCGAGCGTTCGCTCGCAACTTAAAGCCGGTAAAATCCCGGGTAAAAAGTCAGCAAGTGATGACAAAAAGCCAAAGGCGGGTAAAAAGCCTGCCGCAAAAGGCAAATCAGCGAGCAAATCAAAAGTAAAAGCGGATGACACCACCGCTAAGAAAAAAACCAAAAAGAAAGCGGTCAAAAAGCCTAAAAGACCAGGTAAAAATGCCCGTAAACGTAGTAGCCCAGGAGCAAACAATTCGTGAGTAATGAATTAATTTTTGGCTTTCACTCTGTTGAAGCAATTTTAGCAAAAGAGCCAGAGCGCTTTATAGAAATATACGCCCTTAAGGGACGTGATGATAAGCGTTTATCGCCGGTGATTGAGCAAGCGCGTCAGTTTGGTATTTCAGTACAGTTTATGCAACGAAAAGCGCTTGATAACAAAGCGAAAGATGAACAGCATCAAGGCATTATTGCCAACGTAAAAGCGGCACGTGTGTTTAACGAAAAAGATCTTGATGAGATCATTGAACGCGAAGACACCCCGTTTTTATTGGTACTTGATGGCATTACCGATCCGCATAATTTAGGTGCCTGCTTACGTAGCGCCGATGCTGCCGGTGTTCATGCCGTGATAGTTCCTAAAGACAAGTCAGCAAAGCTTAATGGCACGGCACGTAAAGTGGCCTGTGGCGCAGCAGAAACGGTACCGCTTATTCAGGTAACTAACCTTGCACGTACATTACGTGAAATAAAAGACGCAGGTGTATGGGTTGTAGGCACAGCCGGTGAAACCGACACACACGTATTTGATGCCAGCTTAACAGGCCCAATGGCGATTGTGATGGGAGCTGAAGGCGAGGGTATGCGCCGTTTAACCCGTGAGCACTGTGATGTACTCGTTAAAATTCCAATGGCGGGCACGGTTTCAAGTTTAAATGTATCGGTAGCAACCGGTATTTGTTTATTTGAAGTATTACGCCAGCGCGCAGAAACAAATTAAGCCTATTAATTACATAGGCATTAAAAAGCCGAGATTGATTTAATCAACCTCGGCTTTTTTGTACTTTTAAGTTAGCACTTTATTAAAAACTGTAAGAGTAGCCCATTTGTACTGAACGCGGTTTACCAGGTTGAATACCGCCATTTGCACGGTTAGCAATGTAGGTTTTATCAAACAGGTTATCTACGCTTAGGTATACTTTTTGGTTTTCGTCGATTAAGTACTTAGCAGCTAAATCCCATACAACACGGCTATCAATCGCATTTAAGCCTGAGTTAGTTAAATCAGCATGTGCATCAGACACGTAACGTATTTGGCTGTTAACAACAAAGTTATTCACTTCTGCGCCAAACGATAAAGCAACTTGGTTCTCAGGTACGTAAGGCATTGCATCGCCTTTTTCTACTGATCCCCAAATTTCTGAATCAAACGTGTTTTTAAATTCTGAATCTGTGTAGGTGTAAGTGAATTTTACTGGGAACGCAACCGATGCAGTATTAAACGTACGACCTGCGCTAAATTCAAAGCCCGATACTTCTACTTCACCGTAGTTGTATTGGTCACCAATGTTATCGTCATTACAACCTACTGATGCAGTACAGTTACCATGCATATTGTCGTAATCAGAGTAAAACGCAATTACTTCACCGTTAAAACCGCCCGCATTAAAACGAGAGCCAAACTCGATGTTGACGCTTTCTTCTTCGTCTTGGTCGGCATTACCCGGTGCTGCAGGGGCGTAACCTTTTTGAATACCAGCAAGTAACGTCACGTTGTCGTTAAGTGTGTAAGTAGCACCTAAAGACGGTACTAAAATTTCAGTATCGTTAGAGATATCTTTCGTTAAGCCTTGGCTACGAGTTGGATCTGATTTCGCCCACTCTTCACGGGTAATAGTAATGTCTTCATAACGCAGACCTGCGCTCACTACTAATGCATCCATTGTCCATTCGTCTTGAATAAATAGGGTGCTTGCTTTTGCGCTGTCTAAGCGATTGCTATTAGAGCCAGGTGCGCCTTGTGAGGTAAGAGTCATGCTTAAATCTTGATTAAGCGTGTATTTGTCTTCCCACTGGAAACGATCCATTTCATCTTCGTGGTAACGTACGCCAACCGTAATGTAGTGATCGCCCGCTGGAATGTGTAATTCAGACTGCACACCTTTTGCTTGGTAGTCACGGTTATTGGCTTTAACACCGATGTTTTCAATACCCGCAGCTGTTGGGTTTGCTTCAAACTCGCTGTATTGCTCAAGTGTGCTTGAACCAACACTGCTTGCTTTGTACCAGTTACGGTGGAAGTCGTTTAGATAAGCGGTTGCTAAAACTTCATAACCTTCACCAAAACGGTATGCATAGTTTACTTGGTATGCATTATGGCGAGTGTTCATTTCATCATTTTGTGATGCTGCGTAACGACGGTACGGGTTTTGTTGGTAATCAGCATCGGTTAAACCCATGTAAGTTTCGTCTGATGTTTCTTCAGAGTACTTTACTTTGAACTCAATGTTATGCGCATCGTTTTCACCAAAGGTATGGCCAAACTTTACCAATACGTCGTTTTTTTCAAAACCTGTGTTGTCATCGCCTACTGGTAATTCTTTAAAGCCATCAGCGCCGTAAGAAAACACTTCAATTAAGCCTGCAGTGTTGTTTTTTTCTTTTGCGAAGTAAGCGTGACCTTTGTAGTAACCATCGCTACCAAGGGCAGCATCTAGCATGCCTGTTGAGCTATTTGGCTCAGTTGGCAGGCTGCGAGAAAGTAAGTTTAATACACCACCAGTTGTACGCGGGCCGTATTTAACAGAGGCAGCACCTTTTAGCACTTCAATTGACTCCATACGACCCATAGTCGGGAAGTAGTAAGCCGATGGCGCAGAGTAAGGAGCCGGAGCAACAAGTACGCCGTCTTCCATCACAGAAATTTTATCGTTACGGCCAGTACCTGTCCCGCGCATACCAATATTAGGACGCAGACCATAGCCATCTTCTTCTTGAACGTATACACCTGGTACAGATGCTAATACGCGAGAAATATCGGTAAATTCGAATTTTTGCAATTCTTCATCTGAAATAAACGTAGCCGATCCTGGAATATCGTTAATTGCTGCTTGTGAGCCAATAACGGTAATTTGTTCAAAGTTGCGTTCAACGCCGCCGGCATCTTTTGCCATTGCTGTAGCACTTAAAGACAGCGCTACGGCTGCAGTTAACGAGGAAACTAAAAATTTATGTGACATTGATTACCCTAAAAATAGTTCAACTACTAAAATTGGCGTAATTTAAACATGTTAACGAATGAGAATCAATATTATTAAGTTTTAGTTATATTTACATTTGCCGTAAAAACACGCTATTTTTATAACATTTTTAACTAAGTGTTTAGCTTTGCTTTATAAAACCAACATAATGTATTGGCTGGTGGCGGTTAATTTAACCTGAACGTTGCTTGAGATAGATTTATTATCCAGAGTTCAGGTTATTTAAGGAGTGGGGTAACCTAAGCGTAGCTTAATAAACTCAGCGAGTTTAAACACGGCGTTTTCAGGTTCGCGGGCAGTTTTAACTAAACTAATGCCAATGCTACCGAGCGCAGGTAAATTTTTAGTGTGTAATTGATAGGTTAAATCGTTCGGCACCGTACTTCTTGCCAATACAGTAATACCTAAACCTTCTTTTAATGCCGCAATTAAACCGGTTAAATCGGCGTTGCTGTAAACAATACGGTATTTAATACCTGCTTTTTCAAGCGCTTGGGTTGCTCTGCGGCGATAAATACAGCCTTCAGGTGCTGTTACTAAGGTAACGGTTTCATTTTGCGCCAGTGAAAGATCGCCAACCCACACTAATTGGTCTTGAATAAAAATAGGGAACTTTTCTGAGTCAAGCTGCTCATTTAGCGCCAGTACTAAATCAAATTGATCTTGGCGCTCATCCGAAAGTAAGTGTTTACTCAAACGTGATTTTACTTCAAGTGATACCTCAGGATAGAGCGCCACAAAGTCGCCAATAATGGAGGGCAAAATACGTGCTGCAAATTCGCTAGGGATCCCCAGGCGCACTTTACCAGTGACACTTTCTGAGGTGAATAACTGTAAAATGGCATCGTTATGTTGCACCATTTGTTTTGCCATAGGCAGTAACAGTTCACCATATTGATTAAGTACTTGGCGTTGCCCCTGCTTTTTAAATAATTTATAGCCTAATAAGTCTTCTAAACGTTTTACTTGTAAGCTTACCGCCGGTTGCGAAAGGCCAAGTAAATCGCCTGCTTTGGCAAATCCACCTACCTCAACCACCATAACAAATGTACGTAAACTGTCGGTTGAAATGTTTTTCATATTTAAAATTACTATTTATATGGCTATATATATAAGTATTATTTATCAATTGATAAGTAATTACAATTTGTTGTTGTAAGCCTTGCGCAATATACTTTTGCTATTAAAGATAGATAGGTATTTGTTATGACTTTTAACCCGATAATGTTTGCCCGCCATAGCAACGCTAACAGCGCGGTTATTAATGCCTTACAAGCTAATAACAGCCACGTTGTTATTGATTTTAGTGGCAGTGAAGCATCGGTATTTTTAAGTGCTATTTTAGGTCATGACCTCACCAAACTAACCGCCAGTGGCTTTGGTTTCAAAGGCACATTGGATGGCGATTTAAATTCTGATTTTAGCTACGCCGTTTACTACTTTAGCGAAACCGCCTTTCGATTTGTGCTTCCAGTTAATGCCAGCCTGCAATTACAATCGCTTATTAACGAGCAACAGCTTAGATACGATATCGACTTTGTGGTACGCACCGATTTAGCAACCTTTACCTTAACCGGTAGCAACGCCTTTGATACCTTAGTTGATGCGTTTAAATTAACCCCTGGCTTACGCCTTGCTGATGCGCAGCTTTGTTATGGCGCGCAAAGTGGAGACGTGTTTGTTACCGCGGTAGATCAAAACAACGAACAGCAGTTTATTGTTATTGCTAAAACAGCCACGCTTGATAAGTGGCAACAGTATATGCAGCAACAGGGCTTTAGTGTTAACAACACGCAAGCAGCCTAACGAGTAAAAGTTAAAGATTACAATTTGGTAGGCGTATTAATGGCTACCATGTTATTCCCCCTCATTTAATTGAGGCCACGCCCACACACATGGGTTAATTTAAAAGTGAAGGAATATTATGACTTCTAAAACAGTATTACATGCAAAGCACCTTGAAGCCGGGGCAAAAATGGTTGATTTTCATGGCTGGGAAATGCCAATTAACTACGGTTCACAAATAGAAGAACACAACGCCGTACGTAACGATGCGGGCATGTTCGACGTATCGCACATGACCATTGTTGATATACAAGGTGAGCAAGCACAAGCATTTTTACGCAAGCTTGTGGCTAACGACGTTGCTAAATTAACAGTACCTGGCAAAGCGCTTTACACCGGCATGCTTAACGAGCAAGGTGGTGTAATTGACGACTTAATTATTTACTACTTTAGCGAAACATTTTATCGCTTAGTGGTTAACTCAGCGACCCGTGAAAAAGACCTAGCACATTTAGCTAAGGTATCGAGTGACTTTGCTGTAACGGTTACTGAGCGCCCAGAATACGCCATGATTGCGGTTCAAGGCCCTAATGCACGTGCTAAAACAGCCCAGGTATTAAACGCAGACCAGCAAGCTGCAGTTGAAGGCATGAAGCCATTTTTTGGTGTTCAAGCCGGTGATTTATTTATTGCTACAACAGGTTATACTGGCGAAGACGGTTATGAAATTGTAGTACCAAACGAGCAAGCAGCCGATTTATGGCAGCAACTGCTTGATGCCGGTGTAGCGCCTGCGGGCTTAGGCGCGCGCGATACACTGCGTTTAGAAGCAGGTATGAACCTTTACGGCCTAGATATGGACGAAAGCGTATCACCACTGGCAGCTAACATGGCATGGACTATTGCATGGGAACCAGAAGATCGTGACTTTATTGGTCGTGATGTTTTGGTAAAACAACGTGCAGAAAAAAGTACTCACAAGCAAGTAGGTCTTATTCTTGAAGAAAAAGGCGTACTACGCAGTGGTTCTAAAGTAATTGTTGATGGTGGCGAAGGTGTTATTACATCTGGTACATTCTCACCAACATTGGGCTATAGTGTTGCATTAGCACGTGTGCCACGTTCAACCGGCGACACAGCTCAAGTAGAAATGCGTAAAAAATTAGTTAACGTAAAAGTAGTTAAATCGGGCTTTGTACGTAACGGTAAATCAATAATCTAAATAATTTGGTTATACCAATAAATAAGTTAGCCTTATTCATTGGTATTCTCCCAATCTAAACCAAAGGATGAAAAAAATGAGCAATATCCCTAGCGAGTTAAAATACGCACCTTCACACGAGTGGGTTCGTAACGAAGGCGACGGCACTTACACTGTTGGTATTTCTGAGCATGCACAAGAACTGCTTGGCGACATGGTATTTGTTGAATTACCAGAAGTAGGCGACGAAGTAGATGCTGGCGAAGACTGTGCAGTAGCAGAGTCAGTAAAAGCGGCATCAGACATTTACGCGCCAATTAGCGGTGAAATTGTTGCCATTAACGAAGAGCTAGAAGATGCGCCTGAAACAGTAAACAACGACGCATACGGCGACGGTTGGTTATTCCGCATTAAAGCGTCAGAAGAGTCTGAGTTAGATAACTTATTAGACGCTGAAGGTTACGCGCATACAATTGACGAAGACTAATCGTTAATTAATAAAAG
Organism: Pseudoalteromonas sp. MQS005; assembly: GCF_001661605.1. Taxonomy (NCBI): domain Bacteria; kingdom Pseudomonadati; phylum Pseudomonadota; class Gammaproteobacteria; order Alteromonadales; family Pseudoalteromonadaceae; genus Pseudoalteromonas; species Pseudoalteromonas sp. MQS005. Next base: position 89,409 of record NZ_LYRQ01000001.1, read on the forward strand.
CCCCTCTATGTTAAAACATTGGGGCTTTTATGATTAAAGCGCTTATTTTTCCATACAAAGTAAGCAGCTAAATCATCACATATTTTAATCAATACTAGTTACCCATTAGTATTTGGATCATAGGAATCTGGACACATGTCAAACGCCAAATCTCTTGAACAATTAGAGCAAAAGCAAGATTTTATTCGCCGCCATATTGGGCCAAGCCCAGCGCAAGTAAACGACATGCTTAGCGCTCTTGAAGTATCGAGCGTTGAAGAGCTGATCGGTCAAACTGTACCTGCTGGTATTCGTCTTGAGCAAGGTCTTAATATCGGCGAAAGCCACACCGAAGTTGAAACACTAAGCTACTTAAAATCAGTAGCAAGCAAGAATAAAGTTTTCAAATCGTATATTGGCCAAGGCTACCACCCAACTCACGTACCGCACGTAATTTTACGTAATGTACTTGAAAATCCGGGTTGGTACACAGCGTACACACCGTATCAGCCAGAGATTGCACAAGGGCGTTTAGAGTCACTATTAAATTTCCAGACTATGACCCTAGATATTACCGGCCTAGATTTAGCAAGTGCCTCACTGCTTGACGAATCAACCGCTGCAGCCGAGGCTATGGGCCTTGCAAAACGTGTATCTAAAGCTAAAAAAGCCAATGCGTTCTTTATTGCCGACGACGTACACACGCAAACCATTGACGTAGTGAGCACCCGTGCAGAGCAATTTGGTTTTGAAATTATTGTAGGTAAAGCGGCCGATGCTGTGAACCACGATATTTTTGGCGCGTTATTCCAATACCCGTCAACATCAGGCGAAATTGTTGACATAACAGACCTAATAGCTGGCGTACAAAGCAAAAAAGCGATTGCCTGTGTAGCTGCCGATATCATGAGCTTATTACTATTAAAAGCACCCGGTAAATTAGGCGCCGACGTAGTACTGGGTTCAGCACAACGTTTTGGCGTACCTATGGGTTACGGCGGCCCACATGCTGCATTTTTTGCAACACGTGATGCGTACAAACGTTCATTACCAGGTCGTATTATTGGTGTATCAAAAGACCGTTTAGGTAACGATGCATTACGTATGGCAATGCAAACCCGCGAGCAACATATTCGCCGCGACAAAGCCAATTCAAACATTTGTACTGCGCAAGTATTACTAGCGAACATGGCTGCGTTTTATGCGGTATACCATGGCCCGCAAGGCTTAAAAACCATTGCACAACGCATTCACCGTTTTGCTGATATTTTAGCAACTGGCTTAAAAGCAAAAGGTGTGGCACTTAAGCACACTACTTGGTTTGACACATTAACCGTAGTTGATGAAAACAAAGCCGACGTGATTGCGCGTGCTGTAGCTAAAGGTGTTAACTTTGCTACTAACCATGCGGGTGAATACTCAATTTCAGTATCAGAAACCACAACCCGTGCAGACGTTGCCGAGTTATTTGATATTATTTTAGGCGAAGGCCATGGCCTAAGCGTAGATGCGATTGCTGCTGATGTTGAAGCAAATGGCAGCGACTCTATTCCTGCAAGCCTAGTGCGTGATGATGAAATACTAACGCATCCAAACTTTAACAGCTACCACAGCGAAACAGACATGCTTCGCTATATTAAGCGCCTTGAAAACAAAGATTTAGCGCTTAATCATTCTATGATCTCGTTAGGTTCATGTACCATGAAACTAAACGCGACCGCTGAAATGATCCCAATTACCTGGCCTGAATTTGCAAACCTTCACCCATTCTGCCCGCTAGACCAAGCAGAGGGTTATCAAGTAATGATTAACGAGCTACACGATTGGCTAGTTAACATTACCGGTTACGATGCGGTTTCATTGCAACCAAATTCAGGTGCACAAGGTGAATACGCAGGCTTAATCGCAATTCGTAAATACCACGAGTCACGAGGGGATGCGCACCGTAACGTATGTTTAATCCCAAGTTCTGCACACGGTACTAACCCAGCTTCGGCACAAATGGCCAGCATGAAAATTGTGGTTGTTAACTGTGATAAAAATGGCAACATCGATATGGAAGACCTAAAAGCGAAAGCTGAAGAAGTCTCTGAAAACCTATCATGTGCCATGGTAACGTACCCATCTACCCACGGTGTATACGAAGAAACGATTCGTGAATTATGTGAAATTGTTCACCAGCATGGTGGCCAAGTTTACATGGATGGCGCAAACATGAACGCGCAAGTAGGTGTTACTAGCCCAGGCTTCATTGGCTCAGACGTATCGCACTTAAACTTACATAAAACCTTCTGTATTCCACACGGTGGCGGCGGCCCAGGTGTTGGCCCAATTGGTGTTAAATCGCACCTTGCGCCATTTATGCCAAACCACAGCGTAATTAACGTACCAGGTACTAATGAAGGAAATGGTGCAGTATCGGCAGCGCCTTACGGCTCTGCAGCTATTTTACCTATTTCATGGGCTTACATTGCCATGATGGGCTCTGAGGGCTTAAAACAAGCGACAGAAATGGCGATTGTAAATGCTAACTACTTAAGCAATGAGCTAAGCAAGCACTTCCCAATTTTATACCGTGGCCGTAATAATCGCGTTGCTCACGAATGTATTATTGACCTACGCCCATTAAAAGAAGCCTCAGGCATTACTGAAATGGACGTTGCTAAGCGCTTACAAGATTATGGTTTCCACTCACCAACAATGTCGTTCCCAGTAGCGGGCACATTAATGATTGAGCCAACTGAATCTGAGTCTAAGGGCGAGATTGACCGCTTTATCGAAGCGATGGTATCGATTAAAGGTGAAATTGATAAAATCATTTCTGGTGAATGGTCTATCGAAAACAACCCATTGGTATTTGCACCGCACACACAAGCTGATGTGTTAGGTAATGAATGGGACCGCGCGTATGACCGTTTTTACGCTGCATTCCCAGTCCCAGCAGTTGCTAAAGATAAGTTCTGGCCAACGGTTACGCGTATCGATGACGTATACGGCGACCGTAATTTAGTATGTGCATGTCCTCCGATTGAGACATACCGCGACTAATTTTTGAACTTTAATGGGTAGTAAGTTCCACTGTAGAGTGGGATTTATCGAAATTATAAAAGCCGTTGCAGCAATGCAACGGCTTTTTTGTGTGTGGTGAAAAACCATTTCAAATGCTTATGTAGGTTGGGTTGAGTGAAACGAAACCCAACGATTCTCCAATTGTCGTACTCTAATAAAGTCTGTGACTTTATTTTGGTAGTTTGTGAGTCGAATATAGTTTGTGACTCATAAAGAATAGAAAAGGTGAGTCTAGTGCTCACCTTTTTTTGTGGACAAAATTACGGTTTTTGTTAGTTTGTTATTCATAACTCTTTAAAAATTACATGTATTTCATAGGTAGGGATAAAATATGAAAAAAATTGATCTGCACCTGCATACAATATCAACACCTAGCGATAGTTATTTTGAGTTTTCTATTGATGCGCTTTCAAAATATGTTGCTTCAGCAAAGTTAGATTGTATTGCCATAACAAATCACAATACGTTTGATAAAACCCAATACTTAAAAATATGTGAGCACTTAGGAATACTTGTATTACCGGGGATTGAAGTAGATCTTGAGGGGGGACATATATTAGTGATTTGTGACCCTTCTGAGATAGATGAATTCACAAAGAAATGCGAATTGGTTAATCAAGATATACCAGATGCTAAAACGCACATAGATTTTAATCGATTTGTTGAAATTTTTGGTGATTTATCTAATTACATTTTGATACCTCATATCGATAAATCCCCCGCAATTAATAAGCAAACACTTGATAAGTTTGGTGACTTTTTAGACTGTGGAGAAGTACGTAGTGTTAAGAAGTTTCTTTATGCGATGAAACAAGGGGCGAAGTTGCCACCTGTTTTATTCAGTGATTTGAGAGCCAAGGATGGGCTTAAGCAGTTCCCTACTAGACAAACATATGTGGATCTAGGTGAACTTAGTTTTCAATCTTTAAAACTTACAATTAGAAATAGAGACAAGTTGTTTCTGTCAGAGCTTGAAGGTAATAGCTTTTTTTCAATACTAGATGGGCGTGTACAAATCTCGACTGGTCTTAATGTGATTCTAGGGCAAAGATCAAGCGGAAAGTCACATACACTTGATTCGATTTTGGAAGGGGCTTTAGACGAAGAAGTAAAATATATAAAGCAGTTTGAATTGCTAGAAAAAAGTGAATCTGAAGATGAATCAAAATTTGAAGAAAAGTTGAGAAATGGTAGGCGCTCTTATATCGAGGATTATCTAAAAGAATTTAAATCTGTTGTTGAAGAAGTTGAGCATATAGATCTTGATTATTCAGATAAGTTAATAGGAAATTACTTAGAATCATTAAAAACATTTGCTTTTAATAAAAACCGACATGACTCCTATTCTTCGACTTCAATGTTCAATGAAGAAAAGTTTAAGCCTACAAGCACGGATTCTTTAACAAGCTTAATTAAGGCAACTCAAGTACTACTAGATAATGTGGCCTATAAAGAGATAGTTGATAAAAATATAGATCGGAATAATTTAGTTAATTTACTATCAGAATTAGTTAACGAATATAGGCTGCTTTATAAAGTAAATAAGGAAAAGATATTTGTTAATGGGATCGTTAAAGACATTCAGGCGCAATTAAACGTTCAGTCTGCCACAACTCCAATCTCAGAAGTTGATTTATACCAGAGTGCAATTGACAGACAAAAGGTGAGAAAGTTTTCAAAAATTTCAGATTCTTTAAGGCAACCAGCAGATGAGACTATTGAATATGTTCAGGGGTTTCAGGTTGTAGCTAGAAAAGGCCAATATAGTGGTGCTGGGGAATTGAGAGCCGTGAATAGAAATGTTGGATCGTTTACTGATGCATATAAATCATACTTTAACCCTTACCAATTCTTACAAACTTTAAAAGAAAACGACTCAGTAGACTCAAGTGATTATTACAGGTTTTTTTCACGCATTAAGTATGAAGTTTTAAACAACAATGGTTATAAGGTTTCTGGCGGTGAGCGCTCTGAATTTAGATTACTTCAAAGTATTAAAGATGCTTATAAATATGACATACTTTTGATAGATGAACCGGAGTCATCCTTTGATAATATTTTCTTGTTGAACAAAGTAAACAAATTGATAAAGGATTTATCTAAGCAAATGCCAGTTGTAGTTGTTACACATAACAGTACTGTTGGCGCGTCTATCGAACCTGATTATTTGTTATACACGAAGAAAGAGGTGAAGAATGGAGAGGTCGAGTACGACATTTATTCTGGTTATCCAAATGATAAGCACTTAAAAAACCCCAATGGGGAGATTCATCCAAATCATACAATTCAACTTAACTGCTTAGAGGCAGGCATAGAACCATACAAGGATAGAGGCAAATCATATGAAATACTTAAGAATTAATGAACTGAAAGCTGAGTATTCTATCGATGGAGAGCAATGGAACTCGATAGAACAGATAACAAAAGAAGATCTGTTATCAATAGTTGATCATGCATTAGAAAACGAGTTTTTTATGGATGACCCACGAGAGAGTAAAATTGGCAATGATGCTCATAAGATAATTTACTCTAATATTTATGAAAAGCTCCTTAAATTGTTTGATGAAAGAAAAGTTTTTAAGGACGAGTGTGATTCACAGTTTAAAGAAGCATTAGAGAAGTATGCCGAGTAACTATCTCACAAAGCAAACTACCCGAATTAACCAAAGGATGGATGTAATTTAGTGTCTAACCATGATAGTAAAATCGCTTGCGATACTCACGGCAACTCTAACGCAACTTTCATTTGCCAACACTTAGCCAGAGGAGATGGTTTAGGTTTTAATTTGGGTTACGACCCTGATAACCCAGACGAATTATGCCCTGATGCTTGGTGCGATAAATGGAACCAAAGAACCAAAGGGGTCAAATCTTGACTTCAGACATCAAAGGTCTAGATTTATAGTTTACTGCTTATTGAGTGAATTACTATGTCTAGGCCGCTGCGAATAGAGTATGAAAATGCGTTTTATCATGTAATGAATCGTGGAAGAGGGCGCGAAAATATCTTTTTAAGTGATAACGACTTTAAGTATTTTTTACATTGCATTGAGCAAGCAAGCCTTCGCTTTAATATTGAAGTACATTCATATTGTTTAATGACAGTGAAGCGCTTTCATCCACTTTTTTTAAGTTAATATAGTTTTTTATAAATTGTACTTCTCATGAGCTTAGAAATGTTTTATTGATTCACTTTTCAAAATATGTAAGCATTGAGACAGCACAAATTACTACATGCTGTAGTATGCTTTTTTAGGGAAAATTAATAACGCAAGGAGCGGACATGACTAACCAATTCTTAGTACCAAACGACTACGCTATTCATATTGTAGAAAAGCGAATGAGTATCGATGCTTTAATAATCGCACTCTATAACACCCCCTCTGAAAAGACATTCAAACACTTTAAATTTGTAAACTCACACATTGTTGATGGCTATGCAAAACCTGGGCAGATCGTATTGATATCTCCAATCAATACAATGGAATGCACTGAGCTAGAACAGCAATTTCAAGCTTCAGCCCTTGATGTAGATAAAAAGCTAAGAGAGCTTGATGAGCATGAAAAAGAAATACTTTCTAAACGTTATGAGCTACTTAGTAACGTCGCTAAGTATAATGGGTTGTATTTAGGTGTTGCTAACAACTCATGGAACTCACATGTTGGGCAAGTTAAAGCGATTTTAAAGGAATTAGAAAAGACATACGTTAATCAATACAATGCGCATGGTAACTTAAATAATCAACAGTTTTTTCATAGACGCAAACTTCTTTTTACTCGCTTAGATACGGCTCTAAGTCGCTTTGCTCAACCTGCCTTGGGCGGAAGTTTAGTGGCGGGTGATATAAGACGAAATTTAGGGTTAAGCTCTAAAAGCATGATACATCATTGGCAACAACAAGGAGGGGTGGCTAAAAGTATTCCTGAATTTGCCCAAAACTACAAAACTGTAGCCAATATGGCCAAAAACCTAAAAAGAGTTGGGTATGTTGGAATTGCGCTGACAGGTGTCGAGGCCAGTGCAAATATCATAAAAGCATGCACAGAGGGAAATGAGCAAGCTTGTACCAAGGCCAAGTATGTTGAGACAGGTAAGGCTGGAGGTGCTGTTTTAGGTGGTGCTGGGTTAGGCTATCTTGGAGGCTATTCATTATGTAATGTAGTTTTTGGTTTACCATCCGGAGGAACGAGTCTTTTATGGTGTGGTATTGTTGCGGGCGGAGCAGGCGGTGTTCTAGGTGGCTCTGTTGGAGGTTATTCTGGAGGGGTTGCAGGCGAGTTAATATATGAGGTTGTTGAAAAGTAATGGAGCCTATTAAGTTGTGGTTTTTAACTCTGTTTCTTACATCTGCGGGTCTTTTCTTTTTTATAATATTACCAATTTTAATAGCTATAAAAGATAAAAAAACACGGTTGGTAGAGGATGTTCTAGATGATGGAAATCGTTTTTACTCATTAAATATCATAACTGCTGGTAGCGGAGCATTGCACTACGGTTCTATATTTCTATTCGATTGGTATGCTAGACGTTATAAGGTAATAGAGGAGAGAGAAAAGGTACCCAAAAATTTGCAGATGTGGTTTAAGCTTTATTATATTTTGTTTATAACATTTAGCCTTATGTTTTTATTAGCATGCTTAATGGCCTACTTTGTTTAGATTAACTGCTTTTCTTTGTTTAGATTAACTGCTTTTCTTTTTTGTTGATTAAATAATGGATTTGATATTTTTTGGTATTGGCTTAAGTGTTATTTTTATCATTCTTTTACCTTTAGCTTTTTATTTAAAAGGAAAAAAGCTCAGAACGGTTGAAGATATTTTAGAGCATGGAAATCGCTACTATTCCCTAAATATTTTTATGGCGCTTCATGGTTTACTTCATTATGGCAGTGTATTTTTATTTGATTGGTATGCAAAACGGTATAATTTATTAAGTGATAGAAACAAGGTACCAGCTTACGTCTCGAGATTATTTAAAGTGTATTTTGTAATTTTTATGCTTTGCGCACTATTAATGTTTTCATCTGTATTTTTGAATAATGGCTTTAGGTGATGGTAAGAGGAATGAGAGCTACTAACTTACAGAGTCATTCAATATTAAAACTAAAATACAGCTTAGTCTGTGCTTTAGCTATTGTATCAAGCGTTATTAGCTACTCATCATTAGCATTTACAATATTAGTTATGCTTTGGCCTTATGATACTGTAAATGAGCTAGGGCCTAGGGCTATCGGGTTTTTTATTGGCATATGCGTGTTTATCTTTCTTGGGGCGCTCATATCTACAGGTAGAAGCTGGGTTATTAAAGTTTACCGCTTAGTTGCTGGGTGCTCTATAGTTGTGCCCCTCATTTATATTTTGGGTTTAATATTTGAGCAAAAAAATGAACGTTCATTTAATGGTTTAGAACTTTCATTTTTATTTATGATTTTTAATTCATTTACATTGCTACTTTTTAAAAGTAAGTATTTAAAGGTGAGTGTTAATGTTATTAAAAGGCTTAAAAGACGGCAAAAAAAGCAAATGGAATACTTAAAAAGCTTTAGTAACAAAAACAAATGAGGGTAACCTAAATCGTATATGTAACGTGTACTGCTACTGCAATTTGAACCAAAGGGGTCAAATCTTGACTTCAGACATCAAAGTTCTAGATTTATAGTTTAAAGTTTATTGAAAGAACCAAAGGGGTCAAATCTTGACTTCAGATATCAAAGTTCTAGATTTATAGTTTATTGAGTGAATCGCTATGTCTAGGCCGTTGCGAATAGAGTATGAAAATGCGTTTTATCATTTGATGAATCGTGGAAGAGGGCGTGAAAATACCTTTTTGAGAGGCTGTAACTAATTTTGTGTAACTGCCTATCTCAATATACTCTACAGAGAGTTAAGGATAGGCAGATGAATATGAATAAAAAAGAGCTAGAAGCTTTCGCAAAGGAAGCAGCCAAAGGCATTAAAACACCTGAGGACTTAAACGAGTTTAGTCAGATGTTGAAGAAAATCACCGTTGAAGCGGCATTGAATGCAGCAAATGGATGAGCATCTTGGCTATGTGAAAAATCAAAAATCTACATCATCAAACAGTCGCAACGGTAAAAGCAGCAAGCGCGTTAAAACCGAGGATGGTGAGTTTGAGCTCGATACGCCTCGTGACCGTGACGGCTCGAGCGCACCTCATTTGATTTGGCCTATACCTACACCGATGCAAAAACAGCAAACGACACGGTTAATACAGATTGGTGGGTAAAATTACCAAAAGGTAGCCCATTACTTAACATTCCTAAACACAGTGCAAATATGCGCCTTAAAAGAGAGTTAAATGACTTAATCGATTTAAATGCGACTGTTGGTATAGCTTTACAGTATGAAGGTGAACGCTTAGGTGAAACCATAGACCCTACATATTATTTACCTTCGTATACGCTGGTGAACCTGTTTGCAACTTATAACGTTAATGATGATGTGAGTTTACAGTTGAACGTTAATAATGTGCAGGATAAAGAATATTACTCAAATTCTTACTCTGCAATTTGGACTCAACCAGGTGAGCCAGTCAATTATAAACTGAGCTTAAAATATAACTTTTAACTTACCCTTGGGGCAGGCTTAAAGATGCTTGCCCCATCACTTTACTCAGGCTTTGCATCTGTTCCAAGTAAAGCGTCAATGTAGGCGAGTTCTTCGCTAAAAATACCACTAAAGAATGCAGATTGTTCAATTATTACAGCGTCATTAGGCTGGGCTTTGTAGCTTTGCTGGCATCTGGCAAGTTCGCGGGTTAACCACGGGCACTCATTGCTTGCAGTGTTTATGGCTGCTTTTAAAAAAGATGACCATTTTATTTTTTGTAAATTAAAGCGATAGAGCATTACGGCGATATCGCTATAGGCTTTGTGCTCAAGTGATGGTGGGTTACCACTCGTTACTGCGTCATTTTTTAATAGTTTGCTGTTGAACAGTGCTTGTTGCAGTGCGACCTGTTGTGATTGACTTAAAAAGCTTGTTGTCATGATGCGTGAGTAGCCCTGGTTACAATAGAAAATAGCATTTTGTATTAAAGGCTAAGCAAGGCGTTTTATGACTCATGCAGCACCGAAAAAATGCAGCAACAGTGATAACAAAGTTGGCCTGACTCTTTACTGAATTAATAAAATACAATTGTAATTGGGTTGGATAGTTTCGAAGAATAAAGTTAATAAAACTGTTCTTCCCTAAAATGAATTTTATCCAAAACTGCGTTATTATTTTATTACTTTGATCAACTGCTGAGATCACCTTGAATTACTTAGCCCACCTTTATTTAGCACAGCCTACGGCTGATTCTCACTTTGGGAATTTGTTGGGAGATTTTGGTGGTCAAAGGCAGTTAACGCATATACCTAAAAGCGTTAAAAGCGCGCTTGATAATCATTATTTAGTGGATAAATTTACAGACGCACATCCTTTAGTCAAAGAAGCTAAGCAGCTTTTTTCAGCCAAGCGCAGGCGCTTTGCAGGTGTGGCAGTTGATGTGGTGTTTGATCATTTTCTTATTGCGCATTGGCAGCAGTTTAATAACCAATCACTAATTGATTTTAAGCACACCAGTTATGACCTTTTGGACAGGCGTATACCTGTAATGCCACAGAAAATGCAGCGTGTAGTAACCAGTATGACGAAAAACGATTGGTTTAAGGAGTACGAAAGCATTGATGGGGTGGGGCGGGCGCTTGATAATATTGCTAAACGAATTCGCTTTACTAATAATTTTGCAGGTACCTCTGAAGATATAATCCGCCATTATAGTGAGCTAGATGAGCTCTTTTTAGCGTTTTTTCCTGAGCTGATTAAGCACGTTAATGAGTTTAATTTGGAAAGCGCACCAAAATAGAGTGTGCATTCAATATAAGTGGTTTAGTCGTCAGGCCCTTTTAAGGTAAACACTAAATGCTTGCGCATATCTTTTAAAATCACGCCTTTTTTGAGCATGGCGCCGCTTAAGCGCTTTTGCCATTTTAATAGCTCTGGCTCTGCCGCTGTTAATGCTTGTTGGTTTTCAAATTGAAAACACATCAGTAAAGAGCCTGGAAATAAATGATATTCCACATCAAACCAGCATTGCAACATACCAGGGAGTTCAGCACGGCCTTGTTCTTCTATTTTATCAGCAACACTGAGGACGAGTGCTTGTTGTTTTACTTGCACAGCAGATAGTTTTTTCATGTGGGGATCCAATTTAGAGGCTAAAAATACAGCCGGAATATTGCATTATACTCAAGCTTTTAGGTCGATAACAATGTTAGCTATACTTTAAATTAAATGGCTTACTGTGAAGACTGATTGTGGTTTGGTTTGGTGGTACAATCAGTTCGAATACACTATTTATCAAGGGAAATTATGAACCATATAGTTGTTTGTTTAGTTATTATTTTTATGTTGTCAGGGTGCTCTGAAGAGCCTGTTTCTGAGCAAAAATTAAAACCTGTTTCTGTCATAGAGTTAAATAAAACTAAATCGTTTGATAGTCGTATTTTATCAGGTGTTATCCAACCTGCTAACACAGCCACTTTAATGTTTGAGGTTAGCGGAAAGGTCGAAGACGTTTTTTTTGAAATTGGTGAGGCTTTTGAAAAAGGTGAGCCGTTAGCCAGGCTGGAACAAACAAAGTATTTATTGGCAGTGCAAGAGGCCGAAGGGCAGGTATCTAATGCGAAGGCTATGCTGCTAAATGTTAAGCAAGATTTTGAGCGCAAAGCATCACTGGTTGATGATGGCGCTGTGTCACGCGCGCAATACGATGTAGCAAAGTCGCAATATGAGAGTGCCAAAGATAAAGTCGATATTGCTAAAGTTCGACTAGCGATGGCAAAAGAAGAGTTACAAGATACCACGCTAATTGCGCCCTATGCAGGGACTATTTCAAAACGTAATATTGAACCTTCACAACAGGTAAGCCCAAATACGTCTGCATTTATAATTCAAGGTAAAGAAAATTTTGAAGTTTCTACCCTTGCCCCTGAAGCGATTCTCTCCTCATTAGCTATTGATAAGCCTGCTAAGGTAACTATTTCAGCATTAGATAAAACGTTGAATGCCAAAATTAAAGAAATTGGCACAGCTGCTCAAGGCGCGAATGCGTTTCCTGTTATTTTAAAGATATCTGCAAATGATGTTGCAGACATTAGAACGGGTATGAGTGCTGAAGTACAATTTAAACAACAGCAGGAAGCCACAGGTGCTTTTGTAGTACCTGTAAGTGCCATTATGGCGCAAGAAAATAATCAGCATTTTGTTTTTAAGCTGGTACCTACAGCGCAAGCTGAATCACAACAAGCAGGTTATGTTTTACAAAAAATAACCGTGGACGTAGTAACGTTTTTTGCGCAGAAAGCGCAAATTAAAGGCGATTTAAAAGAAGGGGAGCGAATTGTTAATGCGGGAATGGCTTTTTTACACGATGGGCAAAAAGTGACGCTTATCGAGGGTGAAATCAAGCGCCTTAATCCATAACCCGTGACGGAGATTTAAACGATGAAAATCCCTACTATTTCAGAGCTTGCTCTTGATCATAATCGCTTGATGCTGGCCATCGTCTTTGGTCTTATGCTATTTGGCGCATTTAGTTATTATCAACTACCCAAACAAGAAGATCCTAAAATAAAAATTCGTGAGGCGGTTGTAACAACCGCTTACCCTGGCATGAGCGCAAAAAAAGTAGAGCTGTTGATCACTAAAACACTCGAAGAAGCGATACGTGAAATGCCCAGTATTGCCGAAATTCGTTCAGTATCTATTCCAGGTCGCTCTATTATTCACGCAGAGCTCAAGCAAAGTGTTGAGCAAAGTGAGTTTGATCAGCAGTGGGATATACTGCGTGACCAAATTAACGCGGTTCGAGGTGAGCTACCCAGTGGTACTTTACCTTATGTTATTAATGATGATTTTGGTGATGTTGCCGTGTTAACGGTGGCACTTATTGCAGATCCCGCTTATAGCATGGGGGATCGCCAAGATGTGGCGCAACATATTGCTGATATGATGCATCAAGTTGAGGGCACAAAAAAAATTGATATTTTAGGCATTCAGCAAGAGCGTATTTTTATTGAAACTAAAAACGCTAAGCTCGCTCAATTGGGGATTGCACCCACACAATTGATTGCGGCTTTAAAAAATCAAAATATTATACGCCCCAGTGGCATTATTGATGCCGATGGTGAAAACTTTATTATCCAGCCTTCTGGGAATTACCAAAGCCTAGCTGATATACGCGATACGCTGATCACTGTTCCCAATCAATCACAAACCATCTTATTACGTGATATTGCCAAAATAAGCCGTGAAGTGATCGACCCCCCATCAAGAACAAGTTACTACAATGGCCGTCAAGCCATTATTTTTGCAATCTCTAAGGATGAACAAGCGGATGTGCTGAAGTTCACTCCTAAAATGGAAGCGATGATAGCTCAAATTAATCAAACTATACCTGCGGGCTATCAATTAAAAAATATTACCCGCCAAGCCGATGTGGTTGCCGATGCTGTATTTGGTGTGAGCTTTAGTGTGTTACAAACCATTGTTGTTGTCTCTATTGTGGTTATTATGTTTTTAGGTCTACGCACCGGCTTGATTGTAGGTTCGATTGTACCTGCAGCTATTCTAATCACGCTTTCAATTATGAACTTCATGGGTATTCCGCTGGAGCGTATGTCGCTTGCCACGTTAATTATAGCGCTTGGGCTACTGGTTGATGATGGCATAATAATGGCTGAAGATTTTAAAAAGCGTATAGAAGAGGGCGAAACGCGTGACGAAGCTATTCGTAATACCTCGGGTACGCTTGCGATACCCTCTTTAACCTCATCGTTGACTACTATTCTTGTGTTTTTGCCATTGATGTTGGCGCAAAGTAGTGCGGGTGAATATACACGCTCTATTTCGCTGGTGGTGTTAATTGCATTGCTTATTTCATGGGCGTTGAGCCTAACCTTTACTACTTACTTGTGTCATCGCTTTGTGAAAAAGGAAACGAGGCAAAAGCAAAATATTATTCGCCGTAAAATTAATGGATTTTTCGATAGCCTTAGTCCGCTTTATGAAAAAGTATTAAGACGAATTATGCGCGCTCGCATAATTTTTGTTGTTGTTATATTAGGGCTGTTTTTTGTTGGTGGTTGGGCTATGAGTTTAGTGCCTGCTAAGTTTTTTCCAGACTCCGACCGCGCGCAAATTTTAGTGTATTTAGATATGCCAGCCGGCACGTCAATGCGTAAAACTGATGCAACGATACAAGCCATTTTAAAAAAATTGGATGATAAAGCGCGTTTTCCGCATATTAAAAAATATGCTGCTTATGGTGGATTTGGCGGGCCACGGTTTGTTTTGTCACTCACACCGATTGATCCTGAGCCTTCAAAAGCATTCTTTATGATTGATGTTGGAGAGCGAAAACTAGCTGAGCCAACAATAAATAGCGTGCGCGACATGTTTGCTCAAGACTTTCCTGAAGTTATGGGGCGCGCCACTAAAATGTTTTTAGGGCCATCAGATTCTTCACTGATAGAGATTCAAATTAAAGGCCCAGACAGTAATTATATTTATTCTATTGGCGAGGAAATTAAAACCTTATTGCGCAATACAGACGGCGCATTCGATATTAAAAGTGATTGGGAAAACCGCATTACTACACTTAAAGTTGAGGTTAACCAGCAAAATGCTCGTCGTGCTGGGGTTAGTTCAAACGATGTTGCCCAAGCATTAGAAACCTACTTTTCGGGACGTACAATCTCTGAGTTTCGTGAAGGTGATGACATATTCCCCATAGTATTAAGGGCACAAAACAGTGAACGTTACGATCTGGACCGTATTAACAGCGTAAATGTTTATTCTTCGGCTCGAGGCGTTAATGTTCCTTTAATGCAAGTGGCCGACATTCGCTATGAAACGCAATTTGCGCGTATTGCGCGTGAAAATTTATTTCGTACTGTAACAGTACAAGCTAAAAACCAGATTATGTCGGCGCAAAGTATGGTGCCATTAATTGAAGGAAAGCTTGATAAAATACGAGAAAAATTACCCCCTGGTTATGAAATAGAATATGACGGTGTAATTGGAGACTCTGCGGAATCGCAAGCGTCAATTTTAGCTAACTTACCGCTGTGTATTGCCATTATGGTGTTTATTATTATTGCGCAATTTCGCTCTTACCGTGCAACTAGTATTGTGTTTTTGACTGTGCCATTGATCATCATTGGTGCCGCTTTTGGTTTGTTAATTATGCAGGCAAACTTTGGGTTTATGGTTATTTTAGGTCTATATGCGCTTGCCGGAATTATCATTAATAATGCGGTGATTTTGATAGATCGAATCAATATTGAACGTAAACAAATTGAGCACAGTGAACAACAAACTGCTGAGCAGTATAATCAGCAAAATTATGAGGCGGTGATCAGCGCTTCTTTAAGACGTTTACGACCTATATTAATGTCTACTTGTACAACAATAATAGGCTTAATGCCGCTCATTTTATCTAAAGATGTTTTGTTTTATGGCCAAGCAAGCACTATTGCGTTTGGTCTTGCAATGGGAACAATTTTAACATTAGGGTTTGTTCCGGTTGTGTATACTTTTTTCTTTAAAATAAAGCCGGTTAAAGCAGATAAACAACAAACCCAGCGTGAGTTAGAGCAGGCTTAATACGAAGGGCTGATAATAGTTTTATCCCTATTTAGTGGTAATTTTAGCCACTAAATAGGCCTGTTTTATTCATGCTTTATTTGTTTAGATAAAAACAAGTTAGTAACGTCTGCGACTTTAATTAACGACTCTTTATCAGCTTGACTCCAAGTTACCTTTGAGCCCACACTTTCACAACAAATGACACCTAACGGTTTGCTATTAAGTGTATAAATGTAATCAAGTAAAGAATAAATATCGAGTGGCTCAAAGTAAGAGTGAGAGAACGGCTTGGTTACTTCGTTATTTCTGGCATCAGAAGCGTCGAGTACTTGGTTAGCTAAAATATAGTTGAAATAAGCAGGGGAGTTTTCTGTGTATAGAACAGTTCCACTTGACACGTCATTATTTTCATCAAGGCAAATTAAGCAATTTAATGTACTGTATCCCTTATTAAATAACCAAAGGCTCACTCGATTAGCATTGGGAATAAGCACTTTTAACTCTTTGCATATTTGCTTTAGCTTCCGGTCGCTAGAAACATTAGGATCGCTAATTTTTACTGCTAAGTTTTTTAGGTTGAGGTTTTTAGGATTATAAACATTGAGTAAGCTATTGATCTTAGCTTTATCAAACGGTTTAGTTAAGTAGCCATCCATACCAATATCTAAATAATGTTCAATGTCTTGTTTTATGGTATTTGCTGTCATAGCTATAATCGGAACGGTTTGACCTGTAGGAAGCGCTCTAATAGCTTGCGTAGCTTTTATGCCATCCATTTCAGGCATTTGTATATCCATGAAAATTAAGTCTACCGAGTGCTCCTTGAAGTACTTAACGCATTCTTTACCGTCCTCTGCGATAATTAAATTAGCATTATGTGCTTTGAGCATTTTAACAATAATAAGCTGATTTATTTTATTATCTTCGGCAATTAAAACAGTATTACCTTGAAGGTTTGTTATATCAGTGCACTGCTTCGAGGTTGGTGGCAATAAAGCAATCTCAAAGCTTTGCTCATAGGTAAACGTGGAGCCCTTATCTATTTTGCTGGTAAAGCTAAGGTGCCCCTGCATTAACTCACTTAAACGAGCGCAAATTGATAAGCCTAAACCTGTGCCTCCATATTTCCTTGAGGTTGATGAGTCGGCCTGATGAAATTCTTTAAATAAATGCGCTTGAACAGTCTCATTAACACCAAGGCCTGTATCAATAACTTCAAAGGTGAGTACTTGTGTTTGCAATGTACTATTTTTAACACTTATCTTCAGTTCTACTTGGCCAAAGTTGGTAAATTTAATCGCATTTGAGCACAGGTTATTTAAAATTTGCGAAATCCGAAGAGGATCGCCTTTTAAATTGTCTGCTATTTTTGGGTCTATCGATGTAATCAGCTTTATGCCTTTAGCAGATGCCTGCTGTAACAGGGGTTTTATTACATCGCTAATAACCTCATTAAGACTGAAGTTGATATGTTCAATTTCTAATTTGCCAGCCTCAATTTTAGAAAAGTCTAAAATATCGTTAATAATATTTGATAAGTAATGTGCTGACTTTAATATGCTTTTTAAGGTGCTGTTTTTTTCCTCTGTGGTGGTCTCTGAGATAGCAAACTCAGCTAAATTTAAAATTCCATGTAATGGGGTTCTCAGCTCATGAGTCATATTTGCCAAAAATTTACTCTTTGTGTTATTGGCGATATCCGCGGCTTCTTTTAACTTTTCTAGCTCTTTATTGTGTTTTTTTTGTTTTTCTAATGCCATAGACAGCTTTTTATTATTAAGCCGAAGCTCTAATTGCGCAATGACCTCTTTGCTCAAAACTGTGAGTGCATTTATTTGTTTGCTTGAAAGCTTTTTTGGTTTATCGCTAATAACACATAATGTACCTATAGCGTTTCCTCTTGGTGTGATGAGAGGTGCACCTGCATAAAAGCGAATATTTGGGTCGTTTGTAACTAAGGGATTATCGTGAAAGCGGGTGTCAGTAAGTGCATTTTGAACTTCGAATACTTGGTTTTCTAGAATTGCGTGAGAACAAAACGAAATATCTCGTGCGGTTTCGGCTACATCAATACCATGCTTTGACTTAAACCATTGCCTGTCAGGATCAACAAGACTTATTAGTGAGATTGGCGTTTCGCAAATATCAGATGCAAGCTGGGTTAAATCGTCAAAGGATTTTTCAGCTTCAGTGTCTAAAACGTCATACTCATATAAGTCTTTTAGCCGTGATAGTTCATCTTTAGGTGTTGACGCTTTTATCATTATGTAACCTTGTTTTTGTTATGCTTAACAATGAGTAATAGAATAAAAATAATAACGCATTGGCTAGTATAAAATGAAAAAATACGCGTTTAATGTCAATTTGCTTAAAGTGTATTTTTATTTACGAATTCATCTACTGTTGAAAATTCAAGCTAAATTATTGTGCTTAAGTATTTAGCTTATATGACCTTTTAAATTTTTACGAATTGATTTAAAACAATCCGTCTTATAGGGAGTCAATCAACAATTTTATTTCGACCACTATTTTTTGCCTCGTATAAATAGTCATCAACGTATTTTAAGCTGCTTTGTAGGCTAATTGTGCCATCGTGGGTAAGCAGTCCAATACTGACAGTAAAGCTAATATTTTTATTACGATAGTAAACTTTATGTTCATTCACTGCGTTTTTAATACGCTCAGCGGCTTGTTTAGCTTCGGCTTTGTTTGTGTTAGGCATAATAATTAAAAACTCTTCACCGCCAAGGCGAAATACGGCGTCATTTTTTCTGGTGAGGCCATGTAAAATATTAGCGAGTTCTTTTAAACCCTTATCTCCAGCTTCGTGGCCGTAGTTATCATTTATGGCTTTAAAGTGATCTATATCGAGCATTAATAATGAAATATAGGTATTTTCATCTTGTGTTTTTAATAGCTCATCGGTAAGGAACCTGTATAAGGTTCGCCTATTTAAACATCCTGTAAGTGGGTCTACATTAGCTTGTTTTTCTAACTCTTTGTTAAGTGTAGATAGCTCTTGAGTGCGCGCCTGTATTCTTTGCTCTAAACTGGTATTAAGGGCTATGAGTTTGTGTTCTATATTTATTTCTTTGGTTACATCGTTTTGCACGGCAAAGTAATAAGCGATTTTTCCGTCTCTAAAAATCGGCGATATTGCCAGCTCATTCCAGTAGGGGTCTCCGCCTTGTGTGTAGTTTAAAATTCGTGTGCTTATAGGCAGTCCTTTTTTAAGGTGAGTTTTAAGTTTAGCTATCGTTTTTAAATCAGTATTTTCACCTTGCAAAATAGAGCCGAGCTTTTTTCCTTCTACGTCATTGAGGCTATACCCCGTCATTTTTTCGAATGACCCATTAACCCAAATGACATGCTTATTTTTATCGGCAATGACCATTCCCACCGTGGTTTCTTTGAGTGCAGTGACTAAAAAGTCTCGTTCAAGGGCTATTTTTTCACTTCCTGTTATATCCTGAAAAATGCCATATAGCTTAGTAATTTCACCATTTTTATTTCTTGATACGTTACCGCTTGATATTACCGTGCGTTCTTGTTGGTCGTCATCTACAACACGTAATTTTATACAACTCCATTCTTGCCCAGTTAAAAGCGCATTTTCGACAGCGCTGGCTATTTTGGGCTTATCATCTGCATGATAAAAGTTTATTGCAGTATCTAACTGTGGTGAATAGCGACTAGGGGAAACACCATGGATAGTGTAAATTTCATCGGTCCAAAATAATTGGTTGCTATTACAGTCGAGCTGCCAATAACCTACTTTTAAAACTTCGCCTGCGTTTTCTATGATGGTTTGTAATTCGTTATTATTAATAACAGAGGACACTTGGGCAAAATGCTGGTTAAAAACTAAAACCATATATTGGTGTTGGTTTTGATCCACATTATGTAAGCAGCAATTCAGTTTAATAGAGTAATCGGTTGCAAATGTGAGCTCAATATCAAATTGGTCTAACTCATTATGTTGCGATTTTAGTGCGAGAATTTGTTGTTGTAATAGTGTTTTGCTTTCAGTTGTACAACAGGCATACAGGCTTTCAATGGTTGGTATGTTTTTAGCTGTAATATTGAGCTCTGACCACCCATCTGAGAGATAACTGAGCTGATCATGGTTATCAAATAGCATTAAAAGAAAGTTGCATTTTTCTAGCAGTGCAATATTTATGTCTTTAATATCCATAAGCTCCCTGTATATGAAAAGTATTACAACACCTGGATTAAGTATAGGCACACCTATCAGGTTTAGCTGCATGAAAAAACTAATTTCATTTTGGGTTTGAGCTTAAAAAGTTTTTGATCTTACGTTGCCATCATTGTTATTGAACAGTGATATTTGTTTTTGCTTGTGGTTATTTTTTAAACCAATTGTTTGGCTTTTTTTAATAGTTTGCGTTTTTTGCAATTAAAAATAGTTCTTTTATATTATTCTTAGCTTTATTGATAATAAAGAAGGCTATTTTTTGGTAACATTCGTATAACTGCCTATCACTTCTCATTGAGCCTATTTATGTTGAACTTCTTTTCGTCATTGTCCATTCGGGCAAGACTCTCTATTGGTTTTGGAATTGTACTAGCGTTGTTAGTTCTACTGACTGCGCAAGGTATTAATCGTGTGAACTATATCGATAGAACCCTAGCAAAAATCACTGATGTAAACTCAGTAAAGCAACGCTACGCTATTAACTTTAGAGGCAGTGTGCATGACCGTGCTATTGCCATTAGAGATATAGCTATTGCAAATAATGACGCAAGGGTTAGAGAATATGAAAAGGAAATCAAAAGATTAGAAGGATTTTATGCTGAATCTGAAACGCAGATGAGGCAAATGCTAAATAACGACACGATATTTACAGCAAAAGAGCGTGATATTTTACGCCGTATTGAGGCTATTCAGGCTGAAACATTGCCTATTGTGGAGACAATTATTGCAATGAAAAAGGTTGGTCAGCCGGTTGATGAAAAGGTGCTTGATGAAGCTCGACCTGCTTTTATTAATTGGCTTAACACTATCAATCAGTTTATTGATTATCAGGAAGATCAAAACCAAATAGCGACACCTCAAGCAAGAGACGTTGCCGGAACATTTGAAAACTTTATGCTGATACTGAGCGCTATCGCGATCAGTTTCTCTGTTGCTGTGGGTATACTTATTGATAAAAGCCTCAGAGCGACCCTAGGCGGTGAGCCTAATGAAGCACAGCAAGTTATAGCTGTATTGGCAGACGGTGATTTAACCAAGAGTTTAAAAACACCTCACACAGGCAGTATTCTTGATTCGTTAGATACCATGAGCACAAAGTTGACCAGTATCGCAAAGAATATTATTTATGCGTCTAACAAACTGCAAGACAAAGTAGAAGAAGTGTCTGATGGTTCTACTTTGGTGCTAAATGGTGCGCAGCAACAAGCTCAATTAACTACTCAAACAGCCTCACAATTAAGCAGTATGAGCGCTAGCATTGATAAAGTGGCTGATATTGCAGCACAAACAGAGACTAATTCAGAGCAAACCGCTAACTATGCAATGGAAGGTCGTAAAGTGGTGAATGCCGCCGCTACCGAAATGGAACGCATAGCGACCACCGTTGATGAAACGGTAGAGCAAATAAGGTTATTAGCTGAAAATACAAAACAAATAGGCGGCATTGCGAGTGTGATCAGTGGTATCTCTGAGCAGACTAATTTGCTGGCTCTTAATGCCGCAATAGAAGCTGCAAGAGCGGGTGAGTCGGGGCGTGGTTTTGCCGTTGTTGCAGACGAAGTACGCCAGTTAGCACAGCGCACCGGTGAAGCCACCTCACAAATTGAGATTATGATTAACGATGTGCAAACTCAAACGGCAGCATCTGTAAGTGCTATGGAAACAACGCAGCCACAGGTTGAAAACGGCAAAGCGAAAATTATGCAGGCAACAGATTTACTCAAACACATTGAGGAACAAGCAATGGACTCGTTGAACTTGGTGAAGCAGGTGTCGAGCGCGGCATCTGAACAAGTTCAAGTGGTAACTGAATTTAGTGCTGCAATGGAGCAAGTTGCGGTAATGTCTGAAGAAACCATTGAATCGATGAATAAAAATGACACGGCAACTAAAGTACTTACTGATTTGTCAGGTTCGCTTAAAAAAGAAATTGCCTTCTTTAAAGTTTAACTTTAGGCCCAGGAAACGATATAAGGTTTATTTTTAATTGCGATGTTTAAAAGCAGCAAGACCAATTAGGTGTGCTGCTTTTTTGTTTTAATAGTCTGACTTTCAGCCGTTTTTTGTAATAAAAGTATGATAGTGGTTTGTTTTTATAACTTTCCTGATAAGGTATTAGTGATATAACAATATTTTAACGTTGTTTCGTTGTTATTAACGAATGACGATTCATTGGAGAGTTTAATGAGCATATTTCGATTGAGTGTGGTTACCTCGTTTTTTTTCGCAGTCAACATCGTTGCTACTAATGCACATGCGGATACTAAAGTGATTCATGCAGGAGAGTTGCTAGCTATTCCCGGAGAAAAACCACAACAAAAACAAACTATAGTAATAGAAAATGGCAAAGTACTCTCGGTATCAGCGGGTTTTTTACCTATCAACCGTTTTGGTGAAAATGCTCAGCTAATCGATTTATCGACCAGCTTTGTTATGCCAGGGCTCATGGATATGCATGTGCATTTACAAGGTGAGCTTGGGCCAGATAACAAAAAAGAGCTGGTGGAAATGTCTGATGCAGATGTAGCAATGCGCAGTGTGCATTTTGCTAACAAAACCCTTCTGGCGGGCTTTACTACTGTGCGTGATGTGGGAAGTCAAAGCGAGCAAATGTATGCATTACGTAAAGGCGTAGAAAATGGCTGGGTTGATGGGCCGCGTATTATTGCTGGTGCTGGCGTTACTATTACTGGCGGACACTTAGATGTTGATGGTATGAGCCCTGATTTACTCACGATGAAAACACCGCCCACAGTGTGCGATGGTGCAATAGAGTGCCGCAAAAAAACTCGCTATGCAATTAAATATGGGGCTGATTTAATTAAAGTTGCTTCTACCGGTGGCGTGCTTTCGGATACTACTACGGGCACAGGGCAGCAAATGCAAGACGATGAACTTAAAGCTGTAGTTGATACCGCACATGGTTTAGGGCGAAAAGTAGCTAGTCATGCCCATGCTGCCCAAGGTATTAATGCCGCACTTCGTGCTGGGGTTGATAGTATTGAGCACGGTAGTTACACCGATGAAGAAGGCATTAAGCTCTTTAAAGAAACAGGCGCTTACCTTGTACCAACGTTATTAGCTGGCGATACTGTGGTCAATATGGCAAAAAATTCAGATTTTATGTCTGCACCTATTAAGGCTAAAGCAACGAGAGTGGGGGGCGATATGCTCAACAATTTTGCCAAGGCTTACAAAGCAGGCGTTAAAATTGCTTTTGGCACTGACAGTGGCGTATCAAAGCATGGTATTAACGCAAAAGAAGCCGTATTGATGTATGAAGCTGGTATGAGTACCTCCGATATTTTAAAGTCGGCAACCGTCAATGCTGCTGATTTAATTGATATGAGTCAGAGTTTAGGCACTATAGAAGCTGGTAAGTTTGCCGATATTATTGCCTTAGATTCTAGCCCATTAAGTGATATAAGTGCTTTATTGGATGTTGATTTTGTTATGAAAGAAGGCACGGTTTTTAAACAACAATAAATCATTCGATTTATTTTATTAATAATGGCGTAATAGCGCTGGTAAGTCGTATAGAACATTTATAAACGACTGCCAGCGTTTTCAGTTATATCGCTTTTAAGGTTATAAAAGGAAGTACTTTATTTTGAAAAACTTAGTAGTTTTATTTTTTTCTGTATGGCCTTTTTTGGTCAACGCCACCGCGCAGCAAGTTAAATTTCCTGATGTAGATAATAATGTTGCATACGCAAGTGTGGCTTCGCTTGGGTTTAACTCGGCTGATGAAAAAGTAGCCTACGGCAGTGATGAGTCACAGTACGCATTACTTTGGCGCGCAAAACAAACACTGGTGCAAACGCCATTAGTTATTTTACTCCATGGTGGTTGTTGGCTAAGTGCATACGATATTAAACATACGTATGCGTTAAGTACGGGGCTTGCACAAGCTGGCTTTAATGTATGGTCTTTAGAGTATAGAAGAAGCGGTGCAAGCGGTGGTGGCTGGCCTGCAACGTTTAATGATGTTAAAGCCGGTATTTTAGCGGCAAGTACTTACAATAATGGCGAGTTTAAATTAGCAGGATCAGTTGCGGTAGGGCATTCGGCAGGTGGGCATTTAGCATTGCTTGCTGGTGGTGAAATAAGCCAGCTTAAAGGGGTTATTGGCTTGGCCCCTATTACTGATATAAAAGCGTATGCGCGTGGTGATAATAGTTGTCAAAAAGTGACTCAAGATTTTATGCAAGGTATGCCAACCGATAAACCTAAGGCATACACGCAAGCTAACCCGAGTGAGCAATCGCTTCATCCGCAAAGCATTATTTTACAAGGTGACCAAGATGCCATCGTGCCTGCTTTTAATTTAGAACAGCTTAAACGTCCAGTTGTTATGTTAGAAGGCGTGGGGCATTTTGATTGGATCCATCCGGGATCAGCTGCATTTAAGACACTAATACAAAATTTGAATGAGATGTATCAATGAATTTTAATGAGATTATAGCGCTTGATAAAGCGGATATGCTGGCTCACAAGCGTGACGAATTTGATTTACCCGCAGACACTATTTACCTCGATGGTAATTCATTAGGTGCTTTGCCTAAAGCAGTAAAGTCGCGCGTAGCAGAGGTGGTAAGCCAGCAATGGGGTAGTCACCTAATTAGAAGTTGGAATGATCACCAATGGATTGATTTACCTACTCAGGTAGGGGAGAAAATAGCGCCTATTATTGGTGCCGACAAAGGCCAAGTTATTTGTTGTGATTCTATTTCGGTTAATTTATTTAAACTATTAAGTAGTGCACTATCGTTAAACTCTGAGCGTAACATGGTGTTATCTACCGAGGATAACTTTCCTACTGACTTATACATGGTACAAGGGTTAAGTGAATTATTAGGCTCCGATTTATGTCAGCTAAAACTCGTCTCAGAGCAAAATATTGAACAAAGCCTAAATGATTCAGTGGCAGTATTACTGTTAACACAAGTGAACTTTAGGACCGGTAAATTGTTGGATATGCAAAAAATCACTCAGCTAGCTCATGAAAAAGGCATTTTGGTGATATGGGATTTAGCCCATAGTGCAGGTGCTATACCGGTTGAACTTGATGACTGTAATGCTGATTTTGCTGTTGGTTGTGGCTATAAATACTTAAATGGCGGCCCTGGTTCGCCTGCGTTTTTATATGTAGCAAAACGCCACCAAGCTGCTGTAAAACAACCCTTATCAGGCTGGATGGGTCATGCCAAACCATTTGCTTTTGATGCAAAATATCAACGTGCTAACAATATAAATCAGTATTTATGTGGCACACCCAGTGTGATTGCTATGAGTGCTTTAGATGCTGCGCTTGATGTATGGCAAGATGTAGATATTTCAAAAATAAGAGAAAAGTCGATTGCACTTGCCGACGTATTTATTAAATTAGTGCAAACACATTTATGCTTACGTGATTTGCATTTATGTTCTACTGAGAACTCGAGCCAAAGAGGCAGCCAATTAGCGTTTTCACATACCGACGCATTTGCTATATGCCAAGCATTAATTGAAAAAGGGGTAATTGCAGATTTTCGTGCGCCTAATATTTTACGCTTTGGTTTTACACCTCTTTACACCTCGTTTGAAGATATTTACCAAGCAGTAACTATTTTAGCTGAGGTGGTTAAAACCCAGCTATATACCCAGCCACGTTTTAATTTAGCGGGTAAAGTGACGTAACGTTAAAAAGTCATTATTGGTCATGTTGCTAACCAATAATGACTTTTTTAGAGCTATTGTTAGAGGGGATTTATAGCGCTATTAGACTGTGTTCTAACATAGTTTGAATTTGCTTTACTATTTTAGCTTCAGTTTCGGGTTCAAACTGAGCAATTCGTGGGGTGTGAATATGTCCTGTCGGAATATCTGAATTTAGCTGATTTCGCAGGCGAATACTGCGATACGAAATTTCGTTAGACAAATAACCACCGCCACCGCCTCGCACTGCAATAGCGTCTTTTAATTCATCGAAACTATTAGGCTCAAAGTCTTTTTTTAGGGTAATAACATGATGGTTATCATTAATAGGAAAAGGGCCTTTTGCGCTTAACATAGCGCTAACGGGTAAGCTAAATTCTACAAACTCAGTACCTGGTAATGGGCGGTCGTTCAAGCTTGGAATGAGCGGCGCTGTTTTACTGCCTCCATACACTACATTGGCGTTGTCGGGCGCTGTTACACTGCGGCGCTTGCCTGGAAAGCGCTCAAGGTCAAAGTCTTTACTACCCATGCTAACGGTAACCACCATATCAACATTATTAAGTGCGTAATAAGGGGCAAGTAAGGATTCTATAATACCGTGATCAAAGTCTTCATAACGCACAGGCACCATCACTGTGTTTATTTCAGCACTAATACCTTTATAGTTAATGACTTGGCCATCAAGAAGCAGTGCTGCAACACCCGATGGGTTGCTTTGGTTTATATTTCTATCAAGTAAAAACGGGTCAAATCCAGTCAATAATATTTTTTTAGAGGTGTTTTGTGAGTAGCTAAGATCGGTGCGACCCCGGCTGCCATTCTCTAGAAGTGTTAATAACACTGTTTGCTGCGCCGCGCTCAGCGAAAATGCAGGCTTTGTGGTGCGAATAATTTTGCTTGATTGTAAGCGAGCCCAGTAAAGTGCGCGATCATCTAAGTTTTGCGTTGTAGCAATGCGTTTTTTTGCACTAAACCATAATCGTTTTGAGTAGTCGTTAACGGCATCTACGGCTTGTGCATAGCTAGAGAGTGACTTGAAATGTTGTTTAAATTGACTAACTTCACCAGTAAATGCGTTGAGCACGCTAGGCATCGCTTGGCTGGCTTTTTCAATTCGCAATTCTTCTGGGGTTAGCGGTGTGTTTAAATTAGCTAACGCATTAGAAGAAGAAAAAATTAAGCTTGCAGCAATCAGTGTTTTTATCATGATGGTCCTAAACTGAGTCGTATTTGTTGTCTACTATCCTATGCCTAATAAGTGGGTGCAAATAAAATCGTTGGTTGGTTTTATGTTGCAAGAAGTATAAAACCGGCGTTAAATCAAAAACTACGGGTATTTTATTAAAAAGAGTCGAAACTCTGTGGTGGGTTTAGCTACAATGGTGGCTGTGTATTTTTTAGTTTTTTAATTTTAGGCAACTATGCAACTTATTCAAATAGATAAAGCTCGTTATCGTAAACATTTAAACCGCGTTATAGTCGGTTGTGCCGCAAGCTTAGCGATTGGTAGTTTAGCTATTTCACAAACGCTTATTGCATTATTTCCCGATGAAAGTGGTAGTCATTTTCATTGGAACTTATTAGGCGTAATTGTTACTAGTATTGGTATTGGCTGGTTGTTAAATAAATACCGTACACATCCTTTTATGACCGAGGTGGTGTATGTATGGGAGCTTAAACAAGCGCTTAATAAAATTACCCGCAAGATGGCAAAGCTTAAAGCGGCGGGACGTGAAGGTAATCCTGATGCGCTATTAGCCATTCACTATAGTTATGCAGGCTCACGCTTGTTATGGCAGCTTGACGATAACACCATCACCATGGATGATTTGGCGATTAAACAAGCCGAACTTGATAGCGTTGCGGCCAAGTTCAACTTAACCTTAAATGCCGATGACTACGATGACGCAATTTTAAAGCAGTTTTAATTTATAGGAATTACAATGAGCATAATTCTCTACGGTGTCCCGCTTTCTCCTTATGTACGTAAAGTACGTGTGTGTTTAGCGCATAAAAAACTCGACTATAAACTCGAAATAATCTCGCCGTTTAATCAACCTGACTGGTTTTTAGAACTTAACCCGCTAGGGCGTATTCCGGCGCTAAAAGACGGCGAGTTAAGCTTGGCGGATTCTAGCGTTATTTGCCAATATCTTGATGAAAAATACCCTAATTCAGCGTCTTTACTCGGTGATACTATAGAGCAACGTGCAGCCGTTCGCTGGTTAGAAAAATACGCAGATTACGAGCTGGCTCCTTTTGCAACATTTACGGTGTTTCAGCAACGTATTATTGCTCCCACAATGCAAAAGCCAACCGATGAAGCCTTAGTGCAAAGTGCATTAAATGAAAAACTACCGCCTTTATTTGATTATTTAGAAGGTTATTTAGGGGATAACGAGTTTTTTGTTGGCGAGAGCTTAACCCTTGCCGACATTGCTGTGAGCTGCCAGTTAATGAATATGGAGCATGGTGGTGAGCAACTTGATGAGTCGCGCTGGCCTAATCTTGCAGCATTGCATAGCCGTGTAAAACAGGGCACTGCCATGCACACAATGCTTGAAGGCGAGCAAAAAATATTAGCCTCGCTTAAGTAGCTTTTTAATGTTGGTGACTGGAATGTCGCTTATTTTACAAAATCTTAAACAATAAAGGAGCTATCATTGAAAAAAGTACTGATTGTTTGTTTGGGTAATATTTGTCGCTCACCGACGGCTGAGGCGGTATTAAAAGCACGAGCTAAAAAGTTAGGCGTTGATCTGCTAGTGGACTCGGCAGGGACTATTGGTCATCATGAAGGTAATCCGCCAGATAAGCGCTCTATGCAAGCTGGTGAAAAACGCGGTTATAGTTTTAAAGGTATTTTTTCACGCAAGGTGCGCAGTAGTGATTTTAGCGAGTTTGATTTAATTTTAGCAGCCGATAAACAAAACCTGACGGATCTAACCGCACGCTGCCCCGAGCATTTGCAATATAAGTTGGCGTTATTTTTAGAGTATGGCGAGCAAACACAAAGCGCAATTCCCGATCCTTACTATGGCGGTGATGATGGCTTTGAAAAGGTACTTGATTTAATAGAGGCCGCCAGCGATAACATTTTAGCTAAGTTAAAGTAGAATAAACTAAAAAGGCGCTTAAAGCGCCTTTGGTATGTTATTAACGGTTTACTTTAAAGTCGAGCTGTACTTTGGAAGTTGCTGCAACGGCTTTTCCATGTTCAAACTTAGGTGCATAACGCCATTGCGCTAATGCTTCTACTGCCGATTTTTCAAAGGCCATGCCACCTTCAGAACTAAGTACTTGCGGATTTTTTACAAAGCCAGACTCATCCACTTCAAACTCCATAACGACTTTTCCATCTTTACGAAAGCGCGCTTTGTTTGTAGGGTATTTAGGGTTAACGCGGTATAGCGGCGTTT
Organism: Pseudoalteromonas sp. MQS005; assembly: GCF_001661605.1. Lineage (NCBI taxonomy): Bacteria > Pseudomonadati > Pseudomonadota > Gammaproteobacteria > Alteromonadales > Pseudoalteromonadaceae > Pseudoalteromonas > Pseudoalteromonas sp. MQS005. The sequence goes on from NZ_LYRQ01000001.1 coordinate 118,446, forward strand.
GCTCTTGGCTTTCTTTCCACGGCACCATTTTAGCAATCGCGATACAATGTTTAGTGGCTTCATCGCTTTTGCCTTGTTTTTCATACAAGCCAATTAATCTTGAGTGTGCGGTAAGCTCGGCGTTGTGATCGTAACTTAAGCTTTCATCAAACACATTTACTACACGGTTAAGTCGTTCTATTGCTTGATCGTATCTTTTTCGACCTTCCGCAAATGACGCCATTAAAAAATCAGCTTTTATTTGTTCAACTGAGTTTTTAGGTAAGTTAGCCAGATAATACTCATCGGCTTCTTCTAGGTAGTTTTTAGCTTCTCGGTATTTTTCATAGCTGAATTTATTAGCTAATATGGTTGCCGCTTCTAGTTTCATATCAGCCACAAACTTAGGGTTGTTTTGTGTGTTTGCGATTGCTATCACTTGCTCTAAATAATAATCCGCTTTTTGAGCAGAAGGGGCAAAACTAGCCATACCGACTAAAGCATCAATGGTTTCAGGCGATTGCTTACCATGGTTAGTAGCTAAAATAGTATAGGCTTGTTGATATAGCGAAAAACGCTTTTCGATCCACTTTTTGCCATAGCCATTAATTGATTTTGCATAGTTAATCGCTAAGTTTGCGGTGTTATCAGCATTTTCACCGTAAACAGTTTTACCTGATGTGTAAGCCTGCTCCGCGGCTTGTTGCACATTTTCTTTGGTTTTAATCGCATTTAAATAATTTTGATACGCGTCGTTGAAAACGGTTTGAGCGTTATTTGCTTGCTCGGCAAATGACGTGGTGCTTAATAAAGATAAACTTAAGCCCATCAGTAATGCAAGTTTGTTTAGTTTCATAATGATCCCTATTATTTGTCGATAACAAGTTAGCAAATCCTTATATATATGTCATCACTTTAGGTAAATCAAGGTAAACGCTCGCTAGTAATATATTTGCGGTTAAAGATTGAAAATAGTCGCTACCGTCGCCATATATTTGCCATAAACAGTCTTGTACTACGGTGTATTTAATCTATTTTGTGATATTATCACTTTATCGTGTCGTAGTTTTTTAATATTTGGATTGGTCGTGGCGCAAGTAAGAGCAAGAGTCCAGCTTAATGTTGGCAAAAATAGTGATATTCCTGCAGAAATTATTTCCTTTAGTGGCTTAAAAGATGGCCAAGAGCATGTTGCGTTAGTGTTTAAAAACGCCGATACCGAGCAAGATGTTCCGCTTATTCGTATGCATTCTGAATGCTTAACCGGTGATGTGTTTCACTCGTCACGTTGTGATTGCGGTGAGCAGTTAAATGAGTGTATTGAAATGATGCACGAACAAGGCGGTATTTTACTTTATTTACGCCAAGAAGGGCGTGGTATTGGTTTATACAATAAAATTGATGCCTATGTACTGCAGTCACAAGGTATGAACACTTACGAGGCCAACAACCATTTGGGCTTTGCTGATGATTTACGTGATTTTTCGGATGCTGTGTTAATGCTCAATGCGCTTAATTTAAAGCATGTAAAATTAATGACTAACAATCCTAAAAAGCTTAACGCATTAAAAGATGCTGGCATAGAGGTGGACTCTGTTGTGGGCACTCATGCACACATTAAAGCTGGGCTTTCAGGTAACAAGGCGTATTTAGAGACTAAAATTAAGCATGGCTCTCATATGCTAGATATTAAGAAAATTAAAAAACCTTAGGGTCTGTTGACCTTTCAAGGTTAAATTTGCAGCAGTCTGTTTGGTATTTAGGCAAGGCAGAGCCTATGTGGTGTGGTTATTCCCCATAAATAGGCGATAACGCAGCATCAATGCCAAACAGGCGCTGCCCGAAGGGTTCTGCCTAGGGGCGATTTACTCTTTGTTGCTCGGTTTTGACTTAGCCCACTAGGTTACAAACCTCGCGCCGCGATTAAATCACCCCTAGTTTGAACAAATTTTAATCCGTAAAGGGCAACAGACCCTAATATTAACGGCATTTATCGCCGCCACCTCTGTAATACCAACCAACGCCGAGTTATACTCGGCGTGTTTTGTTTTAATTAAGAGCAAGTATGTCTACACAATTACGAATTTTTAAAGCGGATGCGGCATTAAAATGGTTTAAAGCGGGTTGGCTAATTTTTAAAACTCAGCCATTAACCTTTATCTTTATGCACTTGTTTATTGGCATTGTTGGCTTGTTGTCTTTATTTTTGCCGTTATTACAAATAGTCGCAGCATTGGCTACACCATTTTTAACCGCTGGTTTTTATCAAGCCGTGCTTACCAAGCAGCAAGGCGGAAAAATTATGTTAGCCGACATTTTGAAGCCCTTTTCAGCAAAAGGAAATCGGTTAGGCTTATTTCGCTTAGCGCTTTATCAAATGGGTGCCGGTATTTTAATTGCGCTGCTCGCCAATGGGTTATTTGCCGATGCGATGGCGGTTATGACGCAGCCTGACTTAGACCCTAATACAGCAATTAGCCAAATGCTTGAGAGTATTTCGTTTGCCAATGTGGCACTGTTTTTAATTGCGCTGTCGATATACTTTACTTCGTTTGCCTATGCGGTACCGCTGGTTTACTTTAATAAAGAACAACGTATTTTAAATGCCTTAAAAAGTTCGTTTATGGTGTTTTATTATAATATTTTACCATTGAGTGTTTATGGTATTATTTGCGCATTATTAATTGTGGTGTCGATGTTCTTATCGCTACTACCGCTGTTGATTTTAATGCCAATTTGCTACATTAGTTTCTTTGTTTCTTATCAGGCTATTTTTATGCCCGTTGTGCCACCAAGTGATGACAGTAACATTAAGCCTTTAAGTAGCGAGCAAAGCGGGCGCTTTGACGCTTAATGGATGATACGTTAAAACAAAAGTTAAAAAACTATGTGCTTTGGTTACTAGGAAGGCAAGAGTATTCGCGCCGAGAGTTAACCCAAAAGTTACAGCAAAGAGAAGCAACCGACGAGTTCATAGAGAACCTGCTAGATTGGTGCGAAAAGCACAATTTTATTAACGAGCAGCGTTACTGTGAAGGGTTTGTAAGAAAGCACATATTTAAATGCCATGGCTTAAAGCGAATTCAAAGTGAGGCCATGGGTAAAGGGATTGATAGAGCACTGCTTGAAACAGTGGTTGAAGAGCTGGAAATAGATTGGTTTGAGCTCGCGCAGGAAGCGTACAACAAAAAATATTCAACGACACCGGCAAACCTCGAGTACAAAGAAAAAGCTAAGCGCGTGCGCTACTTAATGTATCGAGGATTTAGCTATGATCAAATAAATTTTGCAATGCAAGCACAGTAAATACAGGTGAGACTTTCACATGCAGCACATGACTACCGCACAAATTAGGCAACAGTTTTTAGACTTTTTTGCCAGCAAGCAACACCAAGTTGTTCCTTCTAGTTCGCTTATACCGGGTAACGATGCCACGTTGTTATTTAATAATGCCGGTATGGTGCAATTTAAAGATGTATTTTTAGGCGCTGAAAGCCGCCCTTACACACGCGCAACCAGTTCGCAGCGTTGTGTGCGTGCCGGAGGTAAACATAACGATTTAGAAAACGTAGGTTACACAGCACGCCACCATACCTTTTTTGAAATGCTAGGTAATTTCAGCTTTGGTGATTACTTTAAGCAAGATGCAATTAAATTTGCGTGGGAGTTTTTAACTGAGGTTGTAAAACTACCAAAAGAAAAGCTGTTAGTAACTATTTACCATGATGACGAAGAAGCCTTTGGCTACTGGGCTAACGATATAGGCTTACCTGAAGATCGTATTATTCGTATTGCAACGAGCGATAACTTTTGGTCTATGGGTGATACGGGTCCTTGTGGTCCATGTTCTGAAATATTTTATGATCACGGCGAGCATATTTGGGGCGGTCCTCCGGGCACACCTGAAGAAGATGGTGACCGTTTCATTGAAATTTGGAACTTAGTATTTATGCAATACAACCGTCAAAGCGACGGGACTATGGAGCCACTTCCTAAGCAATCAGTTGATACAGGTATGGGCCTTGAGCGTATTTCAGCTATTTTACAAGGTGTGCATTCAAACTACGAAATCGACTTATTCCAAGGCTTAATTGCGGCCGCTGCAAGCGTTACCAATGCACAAGATATGGATGATAAATCACTTCGCGTGGTAGCCGATCATATTCGTTCGTGTGCATTTTTAATTTCAGATGGGGTTATGCCATCAAACGAAGGCCGTGGTTATGTATTGCGTCGTATTATTCGTCGTGCAGTACGTCACGGTAATAAGTTAGGTGCTAAAGGCGCGTTTTTCTATAAATTGGTTGCTGCACTTATTGAGCAAATGGGTCAAGCGTACCCAGAGCTTGCTAAGCAACAAGAAATTATTGAAAAAGTACTACGTATTGAAGAAGAGCAGTTTGGTAAAACGCTTGAGCGTGGTTTAGCTATTTTAGAAGAAAGCTTAAGTGATTTAACCGGGGATGTGATCCCGGGTGACTTAGTATTTAAGCTTTACGATACCTATGGTTTCCCTGCTGATTTAACAGCCGATGTTGCGCGTGAGCGCCAGATGACGATTGACCATCAAGGTTTTGAAGCATGCATGGCAGTACAACGTAAAACTGCACAACAAGCGGGTAAGTTTGGGGCTGATTACAATGACCAATTAAAATCAGACAAGCACACTGACTTTAAAGGCTACGATAGCACTCATTACAGTGGCACAGTGGTAGAAATTTTTGCCGGTGGCGAAGCTGTATCATTACTTGAAGATGGTCAACAAGGTATTATTGTTTTAGACCGTACTCCGTTTTACGCTGAATCAGGCGGCCAAATTGGTGATAGCGGAACAATCACAGTAGCCGGCGGTGAGTTTGTGGTGACTAATACCACTAAACTGGGTAATGCTTTTGCTCACCATGGAACAGTTCAAGGGCGTATTGGCGTTAACGATAAAGTGGATGCAACTATTGACGATGCGCGCCGTGACAGTATTAAGAAAAACCACACCGCTACGCATATTTTGCATGAAGCACTGCGTCAGCTTTTAGGTGAGCACGTATCGCAAAAAGGTTCACTTGTGCAGCCAGATCGTCTCCGTTTTGACTTCTCACATTTTGAAGCGGTGACTAAACAAGAACTGCGCGAAATTGAGCGCGTAGTGAATGACGAAATTCGTCGTAACTTTGCTCTTAACACTGAGCTAATGGCAATTGATGATGCTAAAGCAAAAGGTGCAATGGCACTGTTTGGCGAAAAGTACGATGACGAAGTACGCGTTGTGACTATTGGTGATTACTCAATCGAGCTTTGTGGTGGTACACACGTAGAGCGTGCGGGTGACATTGGTTTATTCAAAATTGTATCTGAAAGCGGTATTGCTGCTGGTGTTCGTCGAATTGAAGCGGTAACAGGTGCAGAGGCAATTGCTTATGTAAGCGAGCAAGAACAACAATTAGCTGATGTTGCAGCGCTTGTAAAAGGTGACAATGCGTCAGTGCTTGAAAAAGTAACTGCCTTACTTGAAAAGTCGAAAGGGCTTGAAAAACAAGTTGCCCAGCTTAACGATAAACTAGCCAGTGCGGCAGGTGCATCGTTACTTGATTCAGTGGTTGAAATTAACGGGGTTAAACTGTTAGTGGCCAACGTTGAGGGCACAGAATCAAAAGCGCTTCGCGGTATGGTTGATGACCTTAAAAATAAAATTGGCTCAGGTGTTATTGCCTTAGGTGTTGCCAGTGGCGACAAAGTAAGCCTAATTGCGGGTGTAACTAAAGACTTAACTGGCAAAGTAAAAGCGGGTGAGTTAGTTAATCACATGGCAGGCCAAGTCGGTGGTAAAGGCGGCGGTCGTCCAGATATGGCGCAAGCGGGTGGTTCTGAGCCACAAAATTTAACTGCAGCACTTGATAGCGTAACAGCTTGGTTAACTGAGCGTACTTAAGCTTAAGTGGCACTTATAGTTCAAAAATTTGGCGGCACTTCGGTAGGCTCAATAGAGCGTATTGAAGCGGTCGCCGACCTTGTTGTTAAAACCAAGCAACAAGGCCACCAAGTGGTGGTGGTGCTTTCGGCAATGTCGGGAGAAACCAATCGCTTAATTAATCTTGCCAAACAAATCGACTCTCGCCCGAGTAGTCGTGAACTCGATGTATTACTCAGTACCGGTGAACAAGTCTCTATTGCTTTATTAGCGATGGCCATTATTAAACGCGGCCATTCAGCGGTAAGCTTACTAGCCGATCAAGTGAATATATTAACCGATAACATGTTCGGTAAAGCCCGTGTAGAAGAAGTTGCGGCAACGCGTTTAAAACATGAACTTGAACATAACCGTATTGCTATTATTGCCGGCTTTCAGGGGCGCGATATTGAGGGCAACGTGACCACGCTTGGGCGTGGTGGCACCGATACCTCTGCGGTTGAAATTGCTGGTGCAATAAAAGCAGATGAGTGTCAGATCTATACCGATGTTGATGGCGTATATACTACAGACCCGCGTGTGGAACCTAACGCACGACGTTTAAGTCATGTCACCTTTGCTGAAATGCTTGAGCTGGCAAGTTTAGGCGCTAAAGTGTTACATATTCGCTCTGTAGAATCTGCTGGTAAACACAATGTTCCTCTGCGGGTGTTATCTAGCTTTAAACCCGATGAAGGCACGTTAATTAGTTTTGAGGAGAGCGACGTGACAAGCAATGTCGTATCGGGTATTGCATTTAATCGAGATGAGTGCTTAATTAAGGTGCATGGAATGCCGCAAGGCACCAAACATCTTGCAAAAGTTTTGAAACTTTTTGCTGATAATGGCATCGAAATAGATATGATTAATCAAATTAATCATAAAGTTGAAAAAGTCGACTATGCTTTTACTGTGCATTTAAATGATTACTTAAACGCACTTGATTTGTTAACGGCTGAGCAACAGCAATTTGACGCACAGGCAATTGACGGATTGACCAATGTGGCGAAAGTGTCAGCGGTGGGTATGGGGATGAAATCTCATTCCGGGGTAGCGAGTTTATTTTTTGATTCGCTAGCACAAGAAAACATTGATGTGATGTTTGTTGCCACCTCAGAGATCAAAATTTCAGTTTTAATAGATGAAAAATACCTAGAGCTGGCTGTTCGTGCATTACATAAGACATTTTTAACAGAAAATGAATAGATTGAGAGTTTTTACTTACTTTTTAGTCTAATTTTAATTAAAATGTTTGTGCGGAATCTTATAATTTTATTGGAACATGGGAGCAAGAGAATGCTAATACTAACTCGTAGAGTAGGCGAGACCCTTATGATTGGTGACGAAGTAACCGTTACTGTTCTAGGTGTTAAAGGAAATCAAGTTCGTATCGGTGTTAACGCACCTAAAGACGTATCAGTTCATCGTGAAGAAATTTACATGCGCATACAAGCTGAAAAGTCTAACCCTAATCCGGGCAATGCTTAATCAACATAGTATAAAATGTGCTAGTTAATATAACTATGACATTTGTAAAAGCCACTCATTGAGTGGCTTTTTTGTTTATAAAATCAATCGTTTCTTCGTCGAGTATTGCCTTAGAAATGTATTGCATACCGCTTTTACTTTTTAACAATAGTCCACAATCTGTAGTAATAATTTCGTTAATGTCGTGCCAAGCTAACTGGTAATTTTTGTAATGATTGGTTGATTTTATTCCGTCTTCGTCGAAGGTGAGAGTGACTTCAGAACCAGACGCTCTGCTTAGCATTTGCCTGGTAACCCACCATGGGCGGCGATAGTAAAAGGCGATGCATTCGAGTAGGGCTAGCATCAGCAAAAATGTACCTAGGTAATGATCTCCTAAACCATAAATACCAAATAATCCCAATACAACAAGCAGTGCTAATAAAAAATATTTAGGTTGCGCGCGTTTACTATAAGGCAGCGATTGGTCGAAGCATTCATAAAAGTAAGGTTTATCGAGTTTATAGGTTGTCGTAAATACCATGCATCTATACTTAAAAGCTATTTTTTATCATTTTAGCAAGCTATGTGGTAAATGCGCAGCATAAAAAGAATTAATAGTTCAGAGTTTATAATTAATGGGTAGCAACTTGGCGACTAATACTAAACACAAAAAAAAAGCGACCAAATGGTCGCTTTTTAAAAAGGGGGCTGAATTAGCAATTTGTTTCTTCAGCGTTGACACCTTCTTTTACTTCTTCACAGGCATCTTCTACTTTATTTTGAACATCTGTCACGGCTTCGTCGATGCGTTCACCGGCTTCTTCTGCATGATTGTCTTCACAACCCATAATAAATGCACTTGCGAATAGGCCAATAGCTGCTGCTTTAAGTGTTGATGATTTCATAATGTAATTCCTTGTATATAAATTTAAAAAGTTCGTTGTTTCTTATCTACCTGGGGCTTTTACCACGTAAAGCGCCAGAGACAAGTGAAATAACCAGTAAAACTAAAAAGATAAAAAATATGATCTTAGCAATTCCTGCTGCGGCTCCTGCAATACCACCAAATCCTAAAACGGCTGCGATTAGTGCGATCACCAAAAATGTAATTGTCCAGCGTAACATTGTCATCTCCTTGATTTATCTAAGTGTTAAAGTGTTGTTTTTATATAAGCGAGTAATATGCCAGTGTTTTATTTTGTTTTAAATCAATGGTTTAACTTGTCTTTTTGAGTTTGGCTTTATATTAGGTTGGTAATTTTTACGGTTTTATCTGTAACTTATTCACAGTGGTGTCGGATGAGATAATAAATAGTTTTTACAGTCGTTATTTTGGTAAGACCAATTAACATTTGCTTTGGCAGTTTTTAGTGGATTAGCTCATTAGGTATATTTTTATGTGTTTTTACAGAATATTAGGGTTTTTATATATTCTTTGTTTATAACGAACATTTTTACCATCTATATATATAGGTTAAATAAGCTATTTTAGGTGGTGTTAACCTTATTGGTGATATGTTACTTTTAGATTAATTGGTTTTACCAATTTACAATGTGTAGACAAAAGAATAGTTTTTGTTACTATTGGTGAATATTTATTTAAATAAACTGACTTTTTATGTATTCAGTTTTGAACAGGGGAGAATTATGGATATAGGGGCTTTGCTCACAACTGCAGGCAATTTAATGCTAACCGGTATGGTGGGGGTGTTTGTATTTCTTTCTTTATTGATTGGTGCAGTGACAGTTATGTCTAAGCTGGCTAGCAAATTTTCTCAGCCAGAACTTGAAGTATCACAGAGAACACCATCTTTTAAATCTCAAGGTGTGCCAAATGAGCACATCGCTGCAATTAGTGCTGCCATTGCTCAGTACAAAACAAATAATAATTAGAGGAGCATACCAATGGCTAAATTAAAAATAACAGAACTCGTACTTCGAGACGCACATCAGTCGCTTTTAGCTACCCGCATGCGATTAGACGACATGTTACCTATTGCAAAAAAAATTGATGACGCAGGTTATTGGTCTATAGAGTCTTGGGGTGGGGCTACCTTTGACTCATGTATTCGTTATTTAGGCGAAGATCCGTGGGAGCGTATTCGCGCGCTTAAAAAGGCGATGCCAAATACACCCCAGCAAATGTTACTTCGCGGTCAAAACTTATTGGGGTATCGCCATTATGCTGATGACGTTGTTGAAAAGTTTGTTGAGCGCGCACACAAAAATGGCGTAGACGTATTTCGTATTTTTGATGCCATGAATGATGTACGTAACTTAGAAACTGCCATAAAAGCGGCGGTTAAAGTAGGCGCGCATGCCCAAGGTACGATTTCTTACACGGTAAGCCCAGTACACACATTGGATATGTGGCTAACACTTGCTAAGCAGCTTGAAGAATTAGGTTGTCATTCAATTTGTATTAAAGATATGGCGGGATTGCTTAAGCCTTACGATGCAGAAAAACTGATTAAAGGCTTAAAAGAAACGGTTTCAATTCCTATTGCCATGCAATGTCATGCAACAACGGGTTTAAGTACCGCAACGTATCAAAAAGCGATTGATGCCGGTATTGATATGCTCGATACGGCTGTATCGTCTATGAGTATGACTTATGGTCATTCAGCAACTGAAACAATTGCTGCAATCGTGGAAGGTACTGAGCGTGATACTGGGCTTGATTTAAACCACCTTGAAGAAATTGCAGCTTACTTTAGAGACGTACGTAAAAAGTACGCTGCGTTTGAAGGCAGTTTAAAAGGTGTTGATGGCCGAATTTTATTAGCCCAAGTGCCAGGTGGTATGTTAACTAACATGGAAAATCAGCTTAAAGAGCAAGGCGCTGCTGATAAACTAAACGAAGTATTACTTGAAATTCCACGGGTGCGTGAGGATTTGGGCTTTATTCCACTCGTTACACCGACCTCGCAAATTGTTGGTACTCAGGCAGTACTTAATGTGCTTACTGGCGAGCGCTATAAAACCATCACCAAAGAAACCGCTGGCGTATTAAAAGGTGAGTATGGTTCAACACCTGCTCCTATGAATAAAGAGTTACAAGAGCGTGTACTTGATGGCAGCGAAGCAATTACCTGTCGCCCTGCAGATGTGATTAAACCTGAACTTGAAACGCTTGAGGCTGAATTAAGTAAACTTGCGCAAGATCAAGGCTTAACGCTTGCTGATGAGCAAATTGATGATGTGCTCACGTATGCCTTATTCCCACAAATTGGTTTGAAGTTTATTAAAAACCGCAATAACCCTGACGCATTTGAACCTGTTCCTAGCGCTGATGATAGCGCCAATAAAGCACCTGAAAAATCAGCGGCAAACAATAAAGGCGTTAAGGCTGAGCAATACAGCGTTAAAGTAGATGGCAAAGTATACGATGTCGTGGTTGCTCAAGGCGGTGAGCTTAAAGAGGTGACGCTAAAAGACTCTGAGCATATTCCACAGTCGGCATCAGTTGCCTCAGGTGAAACTCTTAATGCGCCACTTGCCGGTAATATCTTTAAAATTAAAGTAAAGCCAGGTCAGGTAGTAAATGAAGGTGATGTGGTGATTATTATGGAAGCCATGAAAATGGAAACCGAAGTACGCGCCATGCATACCGGTACAATTGCAGACGTGCTTGTCTCTGAAGGTGATTCAGTGTCAACCGGCGATGCAATGATTGCATTAGCTTAAGGAGTAATTAGAGGATGGATGGTATTTTAAACCTCTGGCATGCCACAGGCATTGCTAACTTTACATTTCCTGGGCTGATCATGATTGCCGTTGGTTGTTTGTTATTATTTTTAGCTATAGTTAAAAACTTTGAGCCGCTACTATTACTGCCCATTGGTTTTGGGGCTATTTTAACTAATATTCCTGTGGCGGGCTTATCTGACCCTGGTGGCTTACTTTATTATGTTTACTATGTAGGTATTGATACCGGAATTTTTCCGTTATTGATATTTATGGGAGTGGGCGCGCTCACTGACTTTAGTGCCTTAATTGCAAATCCGCGTATGTTGTTATTAGGTGCTGCGGCGCAGTTTGGTATTTTTGCTACCTTATTTGGGGCTATTTTACTTAACTTTATTCCAGGGTTTGAGTTTAGTTTACAAGATGCGTCAGCAATTGCCATTATTGGTGGCGCAGATGGGCCAACTGCTATCTTTTTAGCGTCAAAATTGGCACCTGACTTATTAGGGGCTATAGCCGTAGCTGCCTACTCATACATGGCACTGGTGCCTATTATTCAGCCTCCAATTATGCGTGCGTTTACCACGCCTGAGGAACGTAAAATTCAAATGCCAGAGCTGCGTAAAGTATCTAAAAAGGAAAAAATTATTTTCCCACTGATGGTGCTTACTTTAACTGCCATATTCTTACCTGCGGCAATTCCGCTGGTTGGTATGTTCTGTTTAGGCAACTTAATGCGTGAGTCGGGTGTAGTTGATAGGCTCAGCAACAGTGCGCAAAACGAAATTATTAATATCACCACCATATTTCTAGGACTAGCGGTAGGCTCTAAGCTTGCTGCCGAGCAGTTCTTAACAGTAGAAACTATTGGTATTTTGGTACTGGGTGCACTGGCGTTTGCTATTGGTACGGCCTCAGGTGTATTTATGGCTAAAGGCTTAAATAAGATATCAAAAACCCCCATAAACCCATTAATTGGTGCTGCGGGTGTATCCGCTGTGCCTATGGCAGCACGTGTTGTTAATAAGGTTGGGCTTGAAAATAACCCGCATAACTTCTTATTAATGCATGCCATGGGGCCTAACGTTGCAGGGGTGCTTGGTAGTGCTGTTGCAGCAGGTATTTTACTCGCTCTTGTGGGTTAAATATAATTTAGACTCAACCTATTAGCGCAGTTTACTGCGCTTTTTTTTGCATAAAATTCACTGTTTTGACTTAAGCGGTTTCTTGTACAGAGTTTTTTGTTTAAAGTAGCTATTCTTCATTTAAATTCTTAAAGGTTACTGGTATGCATCATACTCCATTGGCAAAATATCTCCCGAATGTAAGCAAACTTGTTTTTGGCTGTATGGGTTTGGGAGGCGCATGGAATAAAGATGCGATCACTAGTGCGCATTTGCAACAAGCTCATTCATGCATAGATGCCGCCATTGAAGGCGGAATTAACTTTTTCGATCATGCTGATATTTATACTTTAGGGAAAGCCGAGCATGTTTTTGGTCAAGCTCTGGCCGAGCGTCCTGAGCTTAGAGAACAAATGTATATTCAGTCTAAGTGTGGTATTCGCTTTGCTGATGATAAACACCCACAACGTTATGACTTTTCAGCTGATTGGATTGAGCGCTCGGTAGAGGGCTCACTTAAACGATTAAATACCGACTACTTAGATGTGCTTATGCTGCATCGCCCAGATCCTTTAATGGAAGTAGAGGAAGTTGCACAAGTTTTTAGTTGCTTAAAAGAAAGTGGCAAAGTGCGTCATTTTGCGGTGTCTAATATGTCGCAATATCAAATACGGTTTTTACAACGCGCTTTAGATATGCCGATTGTGGCCAATCAAATCGAAGCGAGTTTACAAAAGCATCAATGGGTTGATGAAGGCGTTTATGTAGGTAATGCCGACGGCAAGGATATTAACTTTACCCCAGGCAATATTGAATATTGCCGTGAGCATGAAATTCAGATTCAAAGTTGGGGCAGTTTATGCCAAGGCTTATACTCTGGTGGTGATTTATCAAAGGCCTCGCCTGCAGATATTAATACCAGCATTTTAGTCAGTAAGCTTGCCATACTCTATGGTACAACAGCAGAAGCGATTGTATTAGCATGGTTGTTGCGCCACCCAGCATCAATTCAACCAATTATTGGCACCACGAATATAGAGCGTATAAAAGCATCCTGTGATGCTGTTAATGTTAACTTAAGTCGTGAGCATTGGTACGAGCTATATATCAGCGCGAAAGGCTGCGCTTTACCATAACCTGATGTAGGGTGATGATATGAACATATTTGTTATTTTAATTAGCTTAGTCATTGCTTTGGTGATCATTATTCCTTTGCTAGAAAGGTACCAAAGTAAAATGGGGCTAGAGGGTGCTACCAAATACAGCAAGTATATTTGGCCATTAGTCATGATATCTTTGGTTGTGCAGCTAATTTATGTACTTGTAAATTAAGTTTGAAACTTAAATATCACACACAAAAAAGCCTTTGCGGGTAACCCCAACAAAGGCTTTTTTATTTAATCAGTGAAGTGGTTATCTAAGCGCTAGTTGTAGCTCACGATTACGCTCTAGTTGTGCGATAAAGTTATCAGCAATAGGCTTAAATTTAGCAAGCTCTGAACGAGGTAATGGTTCAGACTTAGGTAGTTTTACGGTTTTAGGGTTACGGTGAACGCCGTTAACCAAAAACTCATAATGTAAATGCGCACCGGTTACACGACCAGTTGAGCCAACAGTACCTATTTTCTCTCCCTGTTTTACCTTTTGCCCTGTTCTGACTAGGCGCTTGTTAAGGTGTAAGTACTTAGTAACATATTGAGTACCATGGCTAATAAATACGTAATTACCATTATATTTGCTATAGCCTGCTTTAATTACTTTACCATTACCTGATGATACAACTGGCGTGCCTGTGCGTGCAGCGTAATCAATGCCGCGATGTGCTTTCACTTGTCCTGTAACAGGGTGTAGGCGGCGAGGGTTAAAGCTTGAACTAATATATTTGAAATTAACAGGCGCACGCAAAAAGGCTTTTTTCATACTACGGCCTTCAGGGGTGTAAAAGTTACCGTCTGTGTGACGAATAGCGGTGTAACGCTCACCTTGGTTTATAAATTCAGCGGCAATAATTTTACCGGTGCCAATAAACTCACCGTCAACAAAATGAGACTCATAAATTAAGCCAAATTCATCACCCTTGCGAATGTCGTTTGCAAAATCGACGTCCCAACCAAATATATCGGCAAAGTTCATGATTTGGCGTTCACTTAAACCTGCTGCAATTGCAGAGGTCCAAAAGCTACTTGAAATTTCCCCACCGGCTGTTTTGCTCAGTGTTTCTATTTCTTTGCTGTCAATTGAGGTGTCGTATTGGCCTTCGTCATTAAGTGTGACGAATAGCGTATCCGTTTTAGAAATAACGTAGCGTAATTGAGCTAATGAACCGTCTTCGGCGGTAGCAAAGCTTAACGTTTCACCTGGGTGAATTTTAGTTAGCTTACGTGTTTCAGCGTTGGTGTTTACAAGTTTATGCAGCGTTTGTGCAGAAAAACCAGCGCGCTTAAAAATAATCGCTAAGTTGTCACCATTTTTAACTTGGTGATCGACAAAATCATATTCTGGAAGTTTTTGTGCTGCCTGCTCGGAATTTAGGTCAGTGAGTTTTTCGTTCTCACCTACTTTAATTTGTAATTCATAGCGCTTACCAATTTCTAGTGTGTTTTCACTATTGTCTTTGGATGCAGTGGCTTTTTCAGAAGGAAGAAAGGCTAAGGCAACAATAGCAGAAACCAAACCTAGAATAAGCATTTTGTGTTTTTTGGGGAGCGTGTTAACCACGTGAACCATAACGTGCCTTTTTCTGCTGTCAAGATAATAAATAGGTTATATTGCAGGATATAACGAATAATCTGTGAATACTAGTATTTTGTAGATTTAAACTCGAGTTAAATTAGGCTAAAATCATAGGGTATTCAGGCTGTTTGTGTTTAAAGTTGAACTGTTACACTATTTTATATTCTTGGATACTTTGCTTTTTCATCATAATGTTAAATTAGCTTATAAAACGGTTTAATTACGAGAAGTGATTAATTTGTAAACTGTTTTTAGTTTGTGATAAACACTTTTGGCGTATTATTAATCGCTCGTTTATATCCCCTTTTAGAACGTACACCCTGCATTTTAGTTGGTGCTGCGATTAGTTAAAAAAGTTGTTCTAATTAGGTGGAAATTTGTTATGTTAGCTAAATAGTTTTATTTGCTTTGTGATAACGCGCTAGCAATAAACCGTGAGCATATTACACCCCTTCGTTGTCAGAATTTTTTGGAGTAACACACAGTGGATTTACAAACCGCTCTAGCAGAGATAAAACGCGGTGCAGAAGAGATATTAATTGAAGATGAGTTGGTTGAAAAATTAAAGTCGGGGAAAAAGCTAAAAATTAAAGCTGGTTTTGATCCTACGGCTCCAGATTTACACCTAGGTCACACTGTACTCATTAATAAAATGAAAACCTTTCAAGATTTAGGTCATGAGGTTATTTTTTTAATTGGTGATTTTACCGGTATGATTGGTGATCCAACGGGCAAAAATGTGACCCGTAAACCACTTACACGTGATGACGTGCTTGCCAACGCCGAAACCTATAAAGAGCAGGTGTTCAAAATTTTAGACCCGGCTAAAACAACCGTCGCTTTTAACTCTACATGGATGGAGAAATTAGGCGCTGCGGGGATGATAAAATTAGCCGCGCGTCAAACTGTGGCGCGTATGCTTGAGCGTGATGATTTTAAAAAGCGTTATGCTGGCGGTCAATCTATCGCAATCCATGAGTTTTTATATCCACTAGTACAGGGTTGGGATTCAGTCGCACTTGAGTCTGATGTTGAACTAGGTGGGACTGATCAGCGCTTTAACTTACTAATGGGTCGTGAGCTGCAAAAGGATGAAGGTCAAAAACCACAAACCGTACTAATGATGCCTTTACTTGAAGGGACTGATGGCGTTCAGAAAATGTCAAAGTCACTAGGAAACTACATAGGTATTACTGATACGCCTTCAGATATGTTCGGTAAAATCATGTCAATTAGTGACGTACTCATGTGGCGTTACTACGATTTGCTAAGTAGCTTTTCTATTGAGCAAATTGCAGCGCAAAAACAGCGTGTAGAGCAGGGCACTAACCCGCGCGATATTAAAATTGAATTAGCTAAAGAGCTAATTGCGCGTTTTCACAGTGAAGCTGATGCGCAAGCTGCTCATGATGACTTCATCCAGCGTTTTCAGAAAAAAGCCTTGCCAGATGAAATTCCTGAGCTGACAGTTAATATTGATGAAGAGTCAATTTTAATCGCTAACTTACTTAAAGAAGCGGGCTTAGTGGCGAGTACCTCAGAGGCCATGCGGATGATCAAACAAGGTGCTGTAAAGCTTAACGGCGAAGACAAAATTACAGATACCAAATTGGAAATTGCAAAAGGCACAACGGCTATTTACCAAGTAGGTAAACGCAAATTTGCAAATATCACCGTAGCTTAAAACTTCGGACATTATAAAAACCAGCTACGGCTGGTTTTTTATGCGAACTTAAAAACGAGAACAGCCTTAATAACTTCAACGCTAATAATAATCAGAAGCCAAAAAAAGCGAGTTTGGTTAAGTGTATTGAGTAGTTGTGGTACGTCATCGGCGTTGGGAAGACGCTCTACACCCACACGCATTTTATTAAAACGCTGTGTATTATAAATAGCAGGCCCACCAAGTTGTACCCCCAAAGATGCAGAACATACACTAAGTAACCAGCCTGTATTGGTTTGATAGAAGTGTCGGCCATAATGCTTAATATAATGCATGCTTTTTTTACTGGCCTTTAGTGAGGCAATTGTCAGCGCGAGTAAACGTATGGGAATGTACTCAACAATAAAAAGAACCAGTTTAAGCGGCATCAAAAAAGAGCTGTTAGGGGCTATATCACTTCGCCACGCCTGTTGAATTAAAGTGATTAAACGATAGGCGAGAGCGGCGACGGGGCCCAATACTAAAAATATGAAAATTACCACAAAGTAATGACGCGCCGTTCTAAGTATGACACTTTCCATAATGGCTTTAATGATCCCGGGGCTTGAAAGTGCATTAACTTCACGGGCTACTAGTGGCTTTAATAATTCGCGTGCTGTCGATTTTTGATTTTTTTTGACTAGCCTAGCTATGCGTATCGCTTTTTTATTCAGGCTACTGTTTTCTAGGCATAAATATAAAATAAGACCTGATAACAGCTCGGGGTAAAAGGCAAACTGAAGCAGTAAAACTACAATAATAAGCACAGTACTAAGTATAAGCGTACTTGCCATTGAGGCTGCTAAATAATGATATTGCTTGGTGTCTGTTTTTTTATAAATACGCTGGCTTATAGCGCTAAAAATAGCAGAGAGTATGTGGTTAGGGTGATACCAACTTACTAAAGGTAAAAAGCGCTCAGCAAGGAGCGCACAAATAAATACAATAAAGTCCAAATGATTTTGAACAATATTATTGAGCATTTACAGCGTAACCGCCGTTAATTTCTCAAGTAAAGCTACGACCATTTTTGATGAATTTATAGAGGCTGTTTCTAAGTATTCTTCAAATGATTGCGGCGACTCTTTGCCTGCAATATCAGACATTGAGCGAATAACAACAAATGGTGTATTAAGTGCAAAACACGTTTGCGCAATTGATGCACCTTCCATCTCTACTGCTAGCATTGTAGGGAAGTCACTGCGTGCTTTTTCAATACGAACAGGGTCGCACATAAACGAGTCGCCAGTGCAAATTAAACCAACAAGGGTTTTTACTTCACTAATTTGTGCAATTGTTTGCTCGGCTGCTTCTACAAGTTTAGGGTGAGCAGTAAAACCTGCTGGCATTTGTGGTACTTGGCCAATTTCGTAACCAAACGCTGTTACATCAACATCGTGATGACGTACTTCAGATGAAATTACTACATCGCCAACGTTTAGTGATGGGTCGAATCCACCGGCAGAGCCAGTGTTAATAACACAATCTGGATTGAAGTTATCGATAAGTAATGTGGTTGCGATTGTCGAAGCGACTTTACCAATACCTGATTGCACTAAAGTGACGGTATTGCCTGCAAGCTCGCCTGTGTAAAAAGTAAAACCAGCCTTGGTTAAAACTTGTGGATTTTGCATCGCCTCGCGCAAAATTTTAACTTCTGGCTCCATTGCGCCAATAATACCAACATTCATAGTGTTAAATTCCTGAGTTTGAATACGGTGATTATACTGCAAAAAATAACGTGGGGTAAAACAAACAAAAATGCGAGCTTAAAAAGCCCGCACTTTATAAACTTATTGATTATATTTCAGCAAGGGCTGTTGATTGTGCCTTTGCTTGAGAAGGAGACAATACCGCAGGTTTATGAACTCTAGCACGCGTAGGTCGTGATGGTTTAGATGCCGCTGGCTTACCTAATTTAAACATAATTGCATCGCGTACTTCGCTTGGGCGGTAGCCTGCCTTCACTTTCATACGAATATGTGGAATACCTGCGGCTTCCAATGCGCCATTAACAAACCAGTCGCGCTGTGCTTTGTGGCCATCTTTATTGGCGTTATTAACTAAGTCAACCGCAGCCACTATGGTCATTTTTTCTTTATCTACTAAAACAAAGTCGAGCTGCTTATTTTTTGCTTTAGCCATTGCCGCACGTTTAGATTTAACAGACAGGCCTTGTTTACAGTCAATCACATCGATTAGTTTAACGCGACTAACAATTTTATATTGATCGCCAACAGCGCGCTCTAATAAATTCAGAAACGCCCCTTCTACTTGGGTAAATACACTTTGCTTACGAGTAAAAGGATAAGGGTTTCCGCCGTCATCATTAAATTTTGACGCAACGACAGATGCCCCAACAACTAACACTAATATTAATAATAAAGCGAATTCCATACGGTAACTCCATAACAACAAATTGACACTGCTTTTCTAAAGCAATTTATGTGCCCAAATAGTTGTTATGGTTGTTTTATTAACGAATGGGGATGAGCACTATTATGCTTTATAGCCGCCTTCAATACCTTTTACGGCAATCGCAACTGCATCATGAGCATGTAAAGACTCATAATGGTTAATTTGCAGGAAGTAATCGCTAAATTCTTTTGACTCTAACGTCGTTTTAATTTTTCGTGCTGCGTCTTCACAAAACATTAAATTTTGACCGTTTAAGCGAGCAAACTCTTGTTCGTCTTCACGTTTTACCGCAGCTTGTACTGGTGTTTTTAGCTCATCTTCTAGTAAGTTTATTAAGTTAACCACATCAAACTGTTCAATGTTATTTGCTAATTTAACTTTAACATTAGCAATTGAACGCTGTGAATGCGGGGTTGCTACAATGCCTTGAGTTGTTCCAAGCCACTCTAAAACTTCTGATTGAGTGAGTGTTTCTTGAGAAAACTTTTCGCTGAATGCGTTTTGAATTAATTGGCGAGCCAGTGCTGCAGAACAGGGGCAAGTTGATGAATAAGTCACATCAACGCTGAGCTCAAAACTAATAACGCCTTGATTTATAGTGCTGGTAAGTACAATGGGATAGCTTTTCCAACCTGCTTTACCACTAAGTAATGACTTACGGCGTAGCGGCAATTCAAATTTAAATTCAATGTGTGCTTTATCACTTAAGCCTTCATGACTGGTGATAAAGGTATCTAAGGCTTGTGCTAAGGTTTGTGGATTGACCTGTTGCTCAGTTGAGAGGTGATCCAACGCTAAAAATAGTCGCGACATATGAATGCCTTTAGCATCTTCTTTGTGTAAATTAACAAAGGCGCGTGCTTTTGCATTAACGGTAACTGGAGCTAAATCAAGAGATTCAAAAATAAAAGGCAGCTCTATATCGCCCATACCTACCCAGTCTAATTTACCTGTTTGTAATGCGGCAGCCGTGTTAGCAATATCTGGCATAGTTTTTTGCATGATACGTTACTCGTTATTTGCAATATTTAAAACGCCGCATTTTACACTAAATAAAGATTTGCTGAAATGCAGCAAATAACACCAAACATGAAATTTTATTGTTTTTGTCGCACAACATGAAAATAGCTGATAGAAAATGCTAAAATTAGCCTTTAACCTTGAAAGGTCAACAGACCCTAAGCATTTAGCTAAGAGAAAAACTGATATATGACTGATTCTTCTTTGAACCCGTGGGTTCGAGTTCTTTCCAGTTCAATAACTCGTTTTGGTGAGTTTAAAACTGCTGCTATTTGCTATGCATTATTACTAACAATATCGCTGGTTTTATCAAGTATGTTTTATTACGTCGCCATAGGCGAAGTAAACTTGGTTGATATACTGGCCGTAGTATTTTTTACCTCGGTTGTTTCTCCTTTAGTTATCAGCATATTATTAAACTCTATTCGGCAACTTGATGCCTCTTATGCTTATTTAGATAGTGCCACAAAACAAGAGAAGCTTTTAAATCAAACCCTCAAAGACAATATTAACCGCTTAAATATTGAAATTGACGAACGTAAAATGGCTTTTCATGCCAAACACCGAGCAATAGAAGAGCTTAGGCGTGAAATTGCAGAGCGTAAAAAAACACAACAAGAACTCGCACAGCAAGGCATGTTACTGCGCTCAATAGTAGACTCCTCGCCGGATTTATTTTATTACCGCGATAACAACGGGGTGTTTGCCGGTTGTAATAAAATGTTTGAAGAGGTAATGGGCAAAACCAGTGGTGAACTTATTGGTAAAGCCGCAGAAGAAATATTCCCAAGCCACTTTTTATCAGAAGTACTCAGAACCGATGAGCAAGTTGAGCGCACTCACCAAGGTTTAACTATAGATGTGGAGTACTCAGTAAACGGTGAAATTAGGTGGTTTGAATTGCGTAAACTTCCCTTTATTAATGAACAAGGGGATTACATTGGTTTACTTGCGTTTGGCCGTGATATTACTAGTCGTAAAGAAGCTGCGCAGGCACTGGAAACAGCTTATAAAGATAAAGGGAAATTTATTGCCACATTAAGCCATGAGTTACGTACACCGCTTAATGGTATTGTGGGCTTAACGCGTATGCTACTGGATACCGAATTAAACAAACAGCAACGCAGTTGGTGTAATACCGTGTTTTCAAGCGCCGAAACGCTAGGTAACATATTCAACGATATTATAGATTTAGATAAAATTGACCGTGAGCAGTTAGATATTGCCGCCAACGAAATTAATGTTTCGGACTTTATCAACGATGTGGTTAACTTTGCAGGCCTTATTGCTGAGCAAAAAGAGCTTTCGTTTGAAGTGAAGCGTTCTGGCATGCTTGACATATATGCTTTGCTTGACCCGACTCGTTTACGCCAAGTGGTGTGGAACTTAATTAATAACGCTGTTAAGTTTACTCAACAAGGGAGCGTAATCTTAGATTGTGCCAGAGAAAACCGTGAAGATGGCCCTTGGCTTATTATTAAAATACTCGATACCGGTGAAGGTATTCCACAAGAGCAACTAACACGCATTTTTGACATGTACTATAAAGCGCCAGATCTTAAAGGCACCAATGCCATAGGTTCAGGTATTGGCTTAGCTGTCACCAAAGCGTTAGTAAGCGCAATGAAAGGCACAATAACGGTTAATAGTACCCCAGGAGAGGGCAGCTGCTTTACGGTACAAATTCCGCTGAATTTATGTAGTGCTCCTACCGAACATAGTTATGTTGGGCGTAGCTTATATATTTTATTAGTGGAGGATGTGCCACTTAATGCTGAAATTGCTACTAACCTACTAGAGCAACGTGGACACGAAGTGCTGTGGGCTGAAACGGGTGAAGATGCTTTATCGTTTGTCGAAACTGAAGATGACTTAGATTTAGTATTACTTGATATGCAGTTGCCTGATATTAATGGTGACGAAGTGGCAAGACAAATTCGCGCTCAAAGTCATTTTGATCAGCTACCAATAGTGGCATTAACGGCCAATGTACGCAGTGCTGAAGAGGAGCTTGAGGGTATATCTATTCAAGGCGCACTAGCTAAACCAATAAACACAAGCAAGTTAGATAATATGCTCGCTGAACTCTTTGGCATTAAGCAAGCGCAAACAGAGGCTCCTCAACGAGTGGTCAATCAAGCGTTATTAAATCAAATTAATACTGACTTGTTGGATGTTGAAACCATTGAAGACTTTGTAAATTCGATGGGCGTTGAAGTATTTAAACGCAGTAGCCAGTTGTTCGCAAAGCTAAATCCGCAGTACCAACAAGAGCTATTAGCTTCGTTAAACGCTGCTGATAGAGAAGAGTACAAATCGGTTGCGCACAAATTAAAAGGTGCCGCTGGTTCGGTGGGTCTTAATGATGTTCAGTTGCATGCAAAGCAAATGGAGCATGGGGCGCTGGAGCAAAGTGATGAAGTGTTAGCTGTGTGGCTTGAGGAGTTAACAGATAAAATAAATGAAGGACAACAGGCCCTTCATTTATTTTTACAGCAATTAGAGTAATAACTAATTAGCTGTCGATTTTACCAATGAAACGGTAACCTTCACCATGGATGGTGCTGATTAACTCAGATGTTGAGTTGTCGCTTTCAAAGTGTTTGCGGATACGACGAATTGTTACGTCAACCGTACGGTCGTTAGCGCGAAGCTCTCGGCCAGTCATGTGTTTAATTAGTTGCTCACGGCTAAATATACGACCCGGAGAGTCAAGCATTAAACGCAGTGCTCTGTATTCGCCTTTAGGTAGACGTTTCGCGTCTCCGTTTGGAGAAGTAAGGCAACGACTGTTTTCGTCAAGTTCCCAACCGTTAAAGGTGATCACGCCATTTGTTTCAATAGCAGACTCTTCACCACCTAATGCAGTACGCGTAATTAAGTTACGAGCACGAATAGTTAATTCACGCGGGTTGAAAGGCTTAGTAATATAGTCATCAGCACCAATTTCAAGACCTAAAATACGGTCTACATCGTTGTCACGGCCTGTTAAGAAAATAAGACCAACTTTGCGTTTTTGGCGTAATTCGCGAGCTAAAATAAGCCCGTTTTTACCTGGCAGGTTGATGTCCATAACTACAAGATTGACGTCATCGTTATTTGTAAGCTTATCATGCATATCATCGCCATCAATGGCTTCAATAACTTTGTAACCTTCGGCTTCAAATAAACTAACGAGGTTTAGTCTAGTTACGTCTTCATCCTCTACGATCAGAATGACTGGCGTTTGCATTTTTAATTAACCTTTTTGGAGTGTGTTTTATTTTAAAATCGGTGTGATCATCAAAACCGACTACTAGAATTATAGGATTATATCTAAATGTTAACAAGTAAAAACAAATTAGATAAAAACAGCTGCGCGCCCAAACCTACTTTGACGTATTATTAAAAACCGCGGCTTAATTGATACTTAACGTTGGATGTATAATTTGAATTATAAAGTCGAAGCCATTTCCCTTTAATAATTGATACATCCATCAACCACCTAAAGATACTTAAAATAATCAGACTAATTCAAAACGAAATTATATCACTTTACAATTTTTCATCAATGTATGTGATATGTTAAACACAATTAAGTTCATTAATTGTGTGAAAATACAACATTAATGGTACAACTGTTCAATGAGTGCTGTCTTAGTATGGTCATAAAGTCGTAATTCAAGAGCAGACAACGGATTTATTTCACTTTTTAAAATAGCGTAATAATAAATCGTGCTCCTGATTGATACTCAGTATCTAACACAATCTCTCCAGCCAAAGCCTGGGTCACTAAGTTGTAAACTAAATGCATGCCTAAACCACTGGCTCCTTGACCGCGTTTTGAAGTAACAAAGGGGTCAAAAATTTTCGCTCTTATATTGCTCTCTACACCTAGGCCGTTATCGGTGTAGGTAATTTGTGTTTTTGTGTTTGTTGCCACAATATCAATTTGCACTACATTGTCACCGCCAGCTACAAATCCGTGTAGTAGGGAGTTTAAAATTAGTTGATGGAAAACTTGCTGCAGTGGCCCTTTTTTACTTTCAACGGTTAAATCTGCTGGACAATTTATAAGAACTTTAGGATTTTTTATTCTTAATTCTTGCCCCATAGACAATAATGTATCGTTTATGAGCTGCTGTAAGTGAACGGTGCTAGTGATTTCATCATCTTTGATCACGGCCACTTTTTTAAAGTTAGAAATAAGCTCTGCGACACGGTTTAAACTACTGTAGATGAGGTCTAAGTTTTCAATGCCATCGTTAGTAAATTGCTCAAATTGACTGGCAGTCAATGACTTATTTTGAAAGTTAATTTGTAGCTCCGCGAGTTTATCCCTTAGTAAAGTAGAACCGGTGATCCCAAGCCCTATAGGGGTATTTACCTCATGAGCTACACCTGCCACCATTTGCCCTAATGAAGCCATTTTTTTGTTTTCGACAATTTGAGTTTGGTATTGGTGCATCTTTTCAAGTGTAGATAGCAACTCTTTATTTGCTTCTCTGAGCGCGATGGTTCGTTGGCTTACTTTTTCTTCAAGATTTGAGTTTAGTAGCTTAATTTCTTTTTTATCTTCTTCGTGGCGCTCTATTTGTCTTTGTGTTCGCGCCAGCATTACATTTAAGCTATTAGAAAGCCGGGTTATTTCAGTTAAGTTTGTTAAAGGCGCCCGGGCGTAGTAGTTATGATTTTTAGCTATGTTTTGCAGTAACAAGCTTAAGTTTTCTATTGGGCTGGCTATCCTTTTTTGTAGCCTTAAAATAATCAAAGAGATGAAGATAAGTATTAAAGCGATAATGGCAATATCAATTATAATTTTTTTAGTGATAAGCTCATTTAAGTTATCCAAGCTGCCCCTAATATACACATAACCCAGTAACTGATCATTATTGAGTATTGGAGTAATGTACTCAATAAACTCATCACCTACTTGGGGTTCTATAAAGTCGTTAATACTGTCTGTTTTGATTGGTACAGGTGGCGATTTTCGGGCATTAAAACTGGTAAAAAATACTGGTTTTCTTGTTTGCTCATCTAGCGCATAAATATGTAAGTTTGTAACCGATGATACTTGCTGAAGAAGCTTTAACCGCCTTTCTTCTGCAGGTCTATTTTTATTCAGTAATGACGGCATTGCATCAAAGGCAATGATCTCTGACACCAGCACAAGTTTACTAATGAGCTGCTTTTTTTGCTCTTGTGTACTTAAGTAAGTAGAAATAGAAAGAGATAATAGCAAACAGATGGCTGTTATAAGCATGATGGTTTTAAACAATATACTACGAATGCTATTTTGCTCTACAGTTTTAGGCATTGCGAGAGGGTCATCCGTGTCAATTGTGAATGTAATAAATACTAGTTTAGCAAAAACAGGAAAAAGTGAAGCAAAAAGATTAGCTTAATTACACTATTTATTCTTAGTTAATCTACGTCATAAAGTAAATATGCGGCTAATATACCGCATATTTATGTTTTGATAGGGGATTAATAATTAGTTTTAGCTACTGTATACAGCAAACTTATTATTCTTAAACACCGTTTGATAACTATCAAATTGGGCTTCTAAAATAGGTGGATATTTTAAAAAGCTATTAGCAACAATAGTGAGCTTACCTGTTTTAGTTAGGTGCTGTTTGGCATTATTTAAAAATGATTCGGCCACTGTGTAGTCAGTTGCAATACCGGTATGAAATGGTGGGTTACTAATAATTAAATCAAACTTACCTGCAATGCTGTTTAAACCATCGCTCAGTACGGCTTCACCATTAACGTTATTAAGTTTAAGCGTTTGTGTTGTTGCATAGGCAGCCAGTGCGCTTACATCACTACATGTAAATGTAAGAGCCGGATTTTTTAGCCCTAAAAACGTAGCAATAAGCCCCGCGCCACAACCAAAATCAAGAACGTTACCGTGTTTTATATTTGGTGCATTTTCTAATAGCATTTTAGTGCCTGCATCAAGGCCGCCATGGTTAAACACGCCAGGAATACTTACAGCAGTAAACTCAATATCACTTACGTTTACCACAAACTCTTTGCGGTAAGTACTAATATCAAATGTTGAATTCAGGGTTATTTCTGAAAATGAATATAAAACGCAGTGTTTTGCAGAGTCAATTTTATTACTAAACGCCGTTTTATTGGCGAGTTGCTTTTCAATTGATTTTACACCGCTTTTGTTTTCGCCAACGACTAGCAGCTCAGCTTCTTTACTTATCACTGCGCGTATGTTGTCTAATGCCATTAATAGCTCGGGCTTAGACTTGGGGTAATAAAGAATTACTAAATCATATTCACCGGCGTTAATCGTGTGATTAACTTCTACATTTATACCCGATATGTTTTTAGCAAATTCACCATTTGCATGGTTATAGCTAAAAGCCGTTATTTTACTTTGTGGGTTGAGCGTTTTTAGCTCATTTAAAAAGCCATCTTGAACAAAGTTGACCACCAATATTGATTTACCTTTTAGCTCCTCGCTGTTGCGAAGTAATAATAGGCTCGGATTGGTTAATACGCTCATAAATGGCTTTACCTTACTTGATTATTTAATTAACGGTTATTTAGTACGTTCGAACATTAAATCCCATACGCCATGGCCTAAACGATGGCCACGTTGTTCAAACTTAGTCAGCGGACGTAAATCAGGACGAGGTACATAGTCGTTAGTCTCTGATTGGTTTTTGAAACCAGGTGCTGCTTGCATTACTTCAAGCATATGCTCTGCATAGTTTTCCCAATCGGTTGCCATATGAAAAACGCCGCCAATTTTTAATTTAGAACGTAGTTTTTCTGCAAACTCAGTTTGTACAATACGGCGCTTATGGTGACGCTTTTTGTGCCATGGATCAGGGAAGAACAATTGTAAGGTCGATAAGCTTTCATCACTTATACAATCTGCAAGGACTTCAACGGCGTCGTGTTCAAATACACGAAGATTAGTAACGCCTGCTTCGTCGGCATCCATTAAGCACGCGCCAACGCCTGGGCGATGTACTTCTATACCGATAAAGTTCAGATGTGGTGCATTTTTTGCCATTTCAACCAATGACTTGCCCATACCAAAGCCAATTTCTAACACTACATCATTGTCATTGCCAAATACTGCGTTTAAATCAAGCAGGCCGTTTTTATGCTCAAGCCCCATTGTTGGCCAGCATTTTTCGATTGCAGCGGCTTGGCCTTTGGTTAATCGGCCTTCGCGTTTTACAAAACTACGAATAGTGCGGATATACTTACCTTCTTGCTTAGCTTGCTCAAGGTTGTTGTTACTTGATTCACTCATATTATTGGCCTGACAAAACAATGTGTTTAAAAATGGTTGCATATTATCCCTGACCCGCGCGGGGTTGACAAGCTCTAGGGCGTTATAGCTTGATCTTTTCAACAACTACAATAGACTGAGCCGCCATTAAGCATTAGTAAAAAAGTAAATATGTTGGATTTAAAAAAGCAGCAGTCTGATTGGTTTTCTAACCAAGTAGTTGATTGGTATCATCTCCATGGGCGCAAAACATTGCCATGGCAATTAGCTAAAACACCTTATAAAGTATGGGTGTCTGAGGTGATGCTGCAGCAAACCCAAGTTGTGACTGTTATTCCTTATTTCGAAAAGTTTATGCAAAGCTTTCCCGATATTATTGCTTTAGCAAATGCTGATGAAGATCAGGTTCTGCATCACTGGACTGGTCTAGGTTACTATGCACGCGCGCGCAACTTACATAAAACGGCCAAAATAGTGCGAGACAAATATCAAGGCCAGTTTCCCAGCACACTTGAAGAGGTAATGGATTTACCCGGAATAGGGCGCTCCACTGCCGGTGCTGTTTTATCTTTATCGTTGGGGCAGCATCATCCTATTCTTGATGGTAATGTAAAAAGAGTGCTTGCACGATTTTTCATGGTTGAAGGTTGGTATGGCGTCAAAAAGGTAGAAAATCAGCTGTGGCATTTAAGTGAACAACTCACCCCTAAAAATAATGTGACTGAGTTTAATCAAGCTATGATGGATTTAGGGGCAAGCCTTTGTTCACGAAGTCGTTTTGACTGTGAAGCATGCCCGTTAAAAACACAATGTGGTGCTTTTAATGCGGGTAAGGTTAAAGAGTTTCCACATTCTAAACCTAAAAAAGCAGTGCCTAAAAAAAGTTGTCATCAGTTAATTATTAAACATGACGACAAAGTACTCATGGAAAAGCGCCCAAGTAGCGGTATTTGGGGCGGATTATTTGGATTTTTTGAATTTAATGAGCACAATGAGCTCGACACTTTTTTAGCACAACAAGGGCTAAAAAATGAGCTTGAGATATTAGCGCCTTTTAGCCATGTGTTCTCACATTTTGAGCTAACCATAAACCCACATGTGCTCAATGTTCAGCAAATCCCTGATGTGGTGAACGACAAGCAATTAATATGGTATCCACTTGATCAATCAATAGAGGTGGGTTTAGCTGCACCGACTAAAAAGTTGGTTAAACAAATGAGCCCAATAGGTTAAACTAGCAGCATTTAGCGTTAGAGAGAATAAATCATGGCACGTACTGTATTTTGTCAAAAGTTACAAAAAGAAGCTGAAGGCCTTGGATTTCAACTTTATCCTGGGGAAATTGGCGAAAAGATTTTTAATAATATATCTAAAGAAGCATGGGGACAGTGGCAGCATAAACAAACGATGCTGATCAACGAAAAGCATTTAAATATGATGGACCCAGAACATCGTACCTTTTTAGAAGAGCAAATGGTTGGCTTTTTATTTGAAGGCAAAGAGGTTGAGATTGAAGGCTATAAGCCAGTAGAAAAATAATCGTTAAAAAAGGGCTATAAAAGCCCTTTTTTGTTGTGCATACCTATGAACAGTTTAGTTAAATCAAGTCATCTTGTTGATCGTGGTTTCTAATTTGTTCTTTTAAAAATTGTGCTGCTCTTGAATATTCAATTTCGAGCTCATCTCTCATCTCAATTAACTCATCGGCATTGATTTCATCAGCCTTACACTTATCCTCAAATGACTGCGCTAAATCAGCCACAATATTAGCCCCCACTGTTTTTGATATAGATTTCAATTGATGGCAGGCAGCTATAATTTCACTTTGACTCTTTTGTAGTACCGCAAAGTTGATTGATTTAATTTGTTCTTGGCTTTGCTCTAAGTACATTTTAAAGAAGCGAATTTTTTTAGCATCATCGCCATTTATATATTTGTTGGCAGACTCCATGTTAATAGGCATGGCTGGCTTTTCAGCTGAGCTAATTTGTTTTGGCTGTTTATTATCTAAATCGCTCCATTGATTTAATATGTCCTCAAGCGCATTTAACTCAATCGGTTTAGTTATAAAGTCATTAATTCCCACAGCTAAACAGCGTTCTCTTTCGCCTTTTAAGGCATTGGCTGTTACAGCAATAATATAAGGTTGGGCGTCGATTGCTTCTAACAGTGCTGCTTCTTCTCTAATCTTTTCAACCATATCGTAGCCAGACATTTTCGGCATATGTAAATCGGTTAGGATGAGCGAATAGCTGTTTTTACGCCACATCTCTATGCCTTCCTCACCATTATTCGCTACTTCCACACTATACCCTAATATGTGTAACTGCTCGGTAAGTACCTCTTGGTTTAGTAAGTTATCTTCTACCAATAAAACAAGCCTATTTGCAGCGAGTGCTTCTTCTGAATTTAAGTAATGATTCATGCTTTTAGCTTTTTTTATTTGCTTAGGTTTATGTAAGCCCGCCGCAACCAAAATTGAAAGCATAAAGTTAGATTTACACAGTGGTGAAGCATTAATATAAAAAATATTTTCATGATTAATAACGGCTTCATCTAGCTTACTTAATACCACCATTTGCTGATTATTATCTTCTAGTGAGTAAAGTAAACTTCTTAGCAAAGTGCTAATACTGCTCATGTCGTCAATACCATCGACAACCCAAATAATATCCTTTGTGTCTTGATGATCTTCTATATCTTTTTGCTCATGGGCATAGGTTATTTTGGCACCCATGAATGACAAGTAACGATAAATTACCTTGCCGCGCTCAGCATTGTCACTAACAACAACAACATGTTTATTATTGAGTGTATTTTTATGAGCAAATTCAGTTTTACCTGCCGTTGAAAAAGGCAGTTCAACGGTAAACTCACTACCAATCCCCTCATGGCTTGTAACATGTATAGTACCAAGCATTAGCTCGGTTAAGCTTTTACAAATTGAAAGCCCAAGTCCTGTACCGCCAAATTCTCGGGTAATTGAGCTTTCAGCTTGAGTAAACGGGCTGAATATTTTCCTTAATTGAGACTGACTCATTCCTTTACCGTTATCAACTACACAAAAACGGAGTGTAAAATGATCGGCAGTGTTGTGTGCAACTTCAACCGATATTTTCACCCTACCTTGAGTAGAGCCGTTAGTGCTGGTAAATTTAATGGCATTGCTACATAAGTTATAAAGTACTTGGCGAACCCTGACAGAGTCGCCCATAAGGTTATTAGGAATATCGGGTGCAATTGATAAATCGAGTTCTAGGTGACGATTTTTTGCAACTGACGATAACACCTTTGCGACTTCTTCTAGCGTATCTGCAACAGAAAAGGGAGTCGGATCTATATTGAGCTTTCCTGCTTCAATTTTAGAAAAATCCAAAATATCATCTAAGATACTTAGTAACGAAAATGCGGATTCACGAATAATTGTACTTAAACGTTGCTGTGCACCATCAAGTTCGGTTTGACGAAGTAAATCAATGGTACCAATTACACCATTCATTGGTGTTCTTATTTCATGACTCATAGTGGCTAAAAAGGTGGTTTTAGTTTCACTGGCTTTTAGCGCTTTTTGCGTTTGTTTTTCTAACTCAAAGGTTCTGCTTTGTACTTCTGTTTCAAGGCTTGTTTGTAATTTTTTTAATTCTTTTTTCGCCGCTTGATCGTCAGCTTGAACCTTACTCACCTTTTTGAGTAATAAATTAATTTGTTGAGCTACCGTTTCTAAACCACCTTCGAGTTGCTCATTTAGGGTGCTTTGATAGTTATCATTTTGCGTAATTTCTTTTAGTTCTTGAGTGAGTGAATCAGTATTTTTATGTAATCGCTTGTTAATGTACTTATTCAACATGAGTGCTAATACAAACAGCACTACCAGTGCAGCAAAGGCAACAAAATAGGCATTTAGTGGTGAGTGTTGATTTGATGGTGCAACTGAGGGCTGTGTTTGCTCAATAATAAGCTCTCCAATTACCTGTCCCTCTGATGAGATTAAATGATGAAGAGTATTTTGTTCTTTAATATGTTTATTAACAGCTAAAGGCGCAATTGCTTTACTGTTATTGCTATAAACTAACTCGGCTTGATTATTGGCATTAAAACGGTGGAGCGTATATTTATAATCATCATTGAGTAAGGTGGTGATATCGAGTAATTGTGTGACCTTGTCTTGCCCGTATATTGTTAATGCTTCTACTAAAGGCTGCTCAAGACGTTCAGCAAGTTTTGTTAACGATACACTAGAGGCTGGAGCAGATGCATTGTTATCAGCATTGCTTTGTGAATAAAGCGCAAAGGCGACTACAAATAATGCGGTTATTATAAGGTTACTAACTAAGAATAAAGGTAGTAGGCCTTTTATTGCTGAAGAGAGCTTACTCTGCATGAGTTTTCCTGTGGTCTTATTATTAAAACGGTAAGCCTGTACCGAAAGTTATTATTCAATCGTAACACCTAAAAAAAATAATTCACTACGTTTTTTAAACTCTTTTGTTGGATAAATACACTGTATTAACGAAAATAGCCTCGAGTTGTTTGAAAACCGTTCAAACGATTATAAAGAATAAAAAAAAAGTTGACTTGTAGGGGCAAAACTCGTTTAATACGCCGCACGCCCAGATAGCCAGTCAGTAGAGCTAGCTGGGAATTGCATTGAAAATCCGTTAAGATTTTTAATTAGCACTGTTTAAGTGCCTCGATAGCTCAGTTGGTAGAGCAGAGGATTGAAAATCCTCGTGTCCCTGGTTCGATTCCGGGTCGAGGCACCATTATTAAAGTAATAGTGTTTCAAATCATAAGATTAAACGTTATTACACGTGCCTTAGCACACAGTTTAGTGTGCCGACTTAGCTCAGCTGGTAGAGCAACTGACTTGTAATCAGTAGGTCAACCGTTCGACTCGGTTAGTCGGCACCATTTATAAAAGTGAAATTGCTTAAAGCAGTTCACTAGCACTGTTTAAAGTGCCTCGATAGCTCAGTTGGTAGAGCAGAGGATTGAAAATCCTCGTGTCCCTGGTTCGATTCCGGGTCGAGGCACCATTTATTAAAAGTTATCAATCTTTAAAATTGATAAAGTGCCTTAGCACACAGTTTAGTGTGCCGACTTAGCTCAGCTGGTAGAGCAACTGACTTGTAATCAGTAGGTCAACCGTTCGACTCGGTTAGTCGGCACCATTTATTTAAATAGTTAATTTAACTATTGCACTGTTTAAGTGCCTCGATAGCTCAGTTGGTAGAGCAGAGGATTGAAAATCCTCGTGTCCCTGGTTCGATTCCGGGTCGAGGCACCATTTATTAAAAGTTATCAATCTTTAAAATTGATAAAGTGCCTTAGCACACAGTTTAGTGTGCCGACTTAGCTCAGCTGGTAGAGCAACTGACTTGTAATCAGTAGGTCAACCGTTCGACTCGGTTAGTCGGCACCATTTATTTAAATAGTTAATTTAACTATTGCACTGTTTAAGTGCCTCGATAGCTCAGTTGGTAGAGCAGAGGATTGAAAATCCTCGTGTCCCTGGTTCGATTCCGGGTCGAGGCACCATTTATACAAAGCCTCGCATATGCGGGGCTTTTTTGTTTCTAAGTTTTTTCTATCCTGCTCTATTTTTCCAGCACGTCATAAACAGTAAGTCCCTCTGTCCTTTTCGTACCTCTTTGAGAACTTTATTCAGCTTTTTTGGCTAAAAATTAGGTTGTTTATTAATTTGTGATCAATATGTTAATACTTGGCGTATCTACGGCACTTATAATTTCATCGCAAAGTATGTAATGTTATGTAAAGTCAATTGAGCAAAGTTTGCTAAAGTGCTTGAATAACATTCATAAATAGCATTAATCAGGTTTAAACATAATGTGGCAATATAAGCCATCTTTATTGGCAATAAGTATTATGCTGCTAAGTGGTTGTGCGAGTAACTTAAACCCGCAACTACGTGAGCAAGCACCGAATACACTCCCAGAACAGTGGCAACAAACAGCTGTTGAATCAGTAGTTGCTGTCAACGACACATGGTTTAATAAACTTGCTTCACCAACAGTAAAGCAGCTAGTTACTCAAGCGCTAAAAAACAATCAGCAACTATTGCAAAACCGTTTTGATGTAGAAATACAAAAACAGCAATTAATTGTCACCGGTGCCGCTTTATGGCCCAGTTTAGATATTTCAACGCGAGTAGGACGGAGCAAAGATAATCGTCCGGTTAGTTATAATAACTCAAGCTCTGTATCGTTAGAGTTAGGCTATGAAATTGATTTATGGGGTAAACTCTCTGATGCAAAGCGCAGAGACAACCTCAACTACCTTGCTCAGCAAGCTCGCTATGAGCAAACTAAACAACAGCTTATTGCAGATGTTATAACAAATTGGTTTAACTTAATCAGTGCAGAGCAATTACTTGATTTGTTTAAGCGCAGAGAAGCTAACGCCCAGCAAAACCTTGAGATTATTGAGTCGGGTTATCGCCAAGGTTTAAATGAAGCGTTAGATGTTTATTTAGCTCGCAATGAGTTAAACAATGAACGCTCCCGTATAGCAACCCAAAAAGCAAATTTGACTCAAGCTGCACGTAGTCTTGAGCGTTTATTGGGGGAGTATCCAAAAGGATTGATAGCAGCGAATAACGACCTACCTGTAATTAATGACGACATTCCTCTTGGTTTACCGTCGGAGCTTATTACTCGCAAACCTGCGTTGCGTGCTAGTTGGTATCAGTTATTAGCCAGCGACGCTTCGCTTGCGTATGCGCATAAACAGCGTTTTCCGAGTTTAAATTTAGCGGCAGGTTTAAGCGATAGCACTAACAGGGTAAGCGACTTATTTTCTGCTTCAAGTCTTGCGTGGTCACTTATTGGTAGTATTTCAGCGCCTATTTTTGACGCTGGGCGACTCGCTGCGAACGAGGAAATAGCCAGTTTACAAACGCAAAAGCAAGAGCAAGCCTATCTGCAATCTTTATATGATGCATTTGGTGATGTTGAAAATGCTATTACCCAACAACAATCTTTAAAGGCACGCTACCAAAGCACCTTGCAGGCACAAGAAAATGCCTTAGCAGCAGAGCAATTATCGTTTGAACAATATCAAAGTGGTTTAGTGAGCTACACCACCGTATTAGATGCACAAGCACGGTCGTTTGATGCACAAAGTTCACTGATTGAAATTAAAAACCAATTACTCACAAATCGCATTAAATTACATGTTGCTCTTGGGGGCGACTTTGCAAAATCAAGATCCGCACAGGATGAGCAAGCACTATGAAACTCAATAAACAAAAAATAATTGTTCCCGCAGCTATCATTATAGCGACCATTTTTTTGGTGATGTTTATTAAAGGAAACCCGCCTAAAGCATCACGTTTTTCAGCACCGCCAAAAGCAAAAATTAATGTAGCGGTAAAACCATTGCAGTTAATTGACTACCCCGTTGAAATTGATAGCTTTGGCACGGTTAAACCACGAACTCAAAGTATGTTGGTGGCTCAGGTTTCTGGACTGATTATTGATATAAATGAGCAGTTCCGCGAAGGCGGCTTTTTTGAAAAAGGCGATGTGTTACTTCAGTTAGATGATCGCGATTTAAAAGCAGAAGTTAAATCAGCACAAGCTAATTTGCTCAATGCCGAGCAAAACTTATTAGAAGAGCAAGCGCGAGGCCGACAAGCGCTTACTGATTGGCAACGTTTAGGCAATGAGTCTGAACCGAGTATTTTAGTACTTAGAAAGCCACAGCTAGCTGCAGCGCAAGCACAGGTTTTGTCAGCACAAGCACAATTGGAAAAAGCGCAACTAAATCTTGAACGTACTAAAATTAAAGCCCCTTATGCTGGGCGAGTATTAAACCGCAGCGTTGATTTAGGTCAGGTGGTATCTAACAATATGCAGTTGGCGACAATTTATGCAACCGACAGTGTTGAAATACGCTTACCGATAAAGAATAAAGATCTGCCTTTTATTAATTTACCTGAGCAATATCGAGATGGTGCTAAAAATCAGCGTGGCTCAGCGGTTAATTTCACTTCAGATTTAATTGGCGAGCAACAATGGCAAGGCCAACTTATTCGTACTGAGGGCGCAATAGATGAAAGTGCTCAGCAATTGTATGTGGTGGCTAAAATTAATGACCCTTATAAATCAACCAGTGATAATCAATACCCAGTAAAAATAGGGCAATACGTTAAAGCTAAAATTAATGGTAAAGTCGCCTCTCAGGTACTCGTTATTCCCAATAGTGCGATATATCAAGGCAGTTATGTTTATGTGGTTGAAAATGGCACACTACAGCGTAAAAATATTGCTTTAGCGTGGCAAAATGCGCTGCAAGGCATTGTGAGTAAAGGTCTTGAAGCGGGTAGTCAATTAGTGCTGACGCCACTGGGTCAAGTGAGTTCAGGTACGCCAGTGCAGATAATGGATGCGACTCTTAAAGCACAAAAACCAGGAGAGCAGCCATGATAGCTTGGTTTACACGTAACCATGTGGCTGCCAACTTACTGCTAATTAGTATTGTGTTGGGCGGCCTATTCAGCCTGTCTTCTAAGTTACCGTTAGAGGTGTTTCCCTCGTTTGTTTCTGATCGTATAAATATTAGTGTGAGTTTACGTGGTTCAACCCCAGAAGATGCTGAAAAAGGGGTCACCATACGAATAGAAGAAGCATTACAAGATCTCGAAGGTATTAAACAAATATCGAGCCGCTCTTCTGAGGGGTCATCACAAGTGAGCGTTGAGGTTGACACTGGCTACGACGAGCGTGAATTGTTAGCGGATATAAAGAGCCGTGTCGATGCCATTAATACCTTTCCAGCCGATGCAGAAAAACCAGTAATAGGGTTAATCCAGCGTAAGCGTGAAGTAATAGCAGTCACTGTTTCAAGTGACTACAACGAAAAAGAAACCCTAGAATATGCAGAGCAAGTCCGTGATGAATTGCTGCGTATTCCGGCGATTACCCAAGTTGAACTTAGTGGCGTACGTAATTATGAGCTGGCAATCGAAGTAAGCCAAGATACGCTGCGCCAATACGATTTAACCTTGGCGCAAATATCCAGTGCCATTGCCAATTCAAGTTCTGATATTTCAGCAGGAAACCTTAAAACAGAGGGCGGCGATGTACTTATTCGCTCTAAAGGGCAAGCTTACCGCAAAGATGAATTTGCAAGCATTGTGATAAAAAATCAAGCCGATGGCACTATTATTCGCTTA
Organism: Pseudoalteromonas sp. MQS005; assembly: GCF_001661605.1. Lineage (NCBI taxonomy): Bacteria > Pseudomonadati > Pseudomonadota > Gammaproteobacteria > Alteromonadales > Pseudoalteromonadaceae > Pseudoalteromonas > Pseudoalteromonas sp. MQS005. The sequence goes on from NZ_LYRQ01000001.1 coordinate 154,965, forward strand.
AGTGATATTGCAACCATTAACGATGATTTTGAAGAAACCCCCGTGCGCACCCGCTTTAATGGCAAACAAGCCGCATTTATCGATGTGTACCGCATTGGTCCGCAAAGTGCGATAGAAGTGGCCGATGCAGTTAAAAACTATATTACCAGTGAGCAAGCTAATTTACCGCAAGGGTTTTATTTAAGCTATTGGGATGATGACTCTGAGGTAGTAAAAAGCCGTATTGCTACCCTAACTAGCAATGCTTTACAGGGCGGTATTTTGGTACTGGGGTTACTGACATTATTTTTAAGACCTGCCATCGCGTTTTGGGTATTTATTGGTATTCCAGTTTCATTTATGGGTGCGTTTATGGCAATGGCCGCCTTTGGCGTGACCATAAATGTGATCAGCTTATTTGGTTTTATATTGGTGCTAGGGATTGTGGTGGACGATGCCATTGTTACCGGTGAAAACGTGTATACCCATTTAAAAACCGCCAAATCGGGCGAAGAGGCTGCTATAAAAGGAACTCAAGAAGTAGCCACGCCAGTTACATTTGGCGTGTTAACCACCGTGGCCGCTTTTTTACCGTTAGGTTTTATAGAAGGCGCACGAGGCGCTATTTTTGCGCAAATTCCGGTGGTGGTTATTCCGGTATTATTGTTTTCATTGATTGAATCTAAATTTGTGCTGCCAGCGCATTTAAAATATATCAAACTGCGCCAGCAAAAAGGCAAAGGTTCTAAATTAGAGCAACTCCAACAACGTTTTGCAGATGGTTTTGAGCATGCCATTTTAAAATATTACCAACCCGTATTAGGGCTAGCGCTACGCAACAAACTGGCCACAGTCAGTTTATTTATGGGCGTGTTTTTAATTATTTTAACCATGATAACCAGTGGTTGGACTAAGTTTATTTTCTTCCCACGTATTCCCAGTGAAACAGTTCGGGTTAATTTAACTTTTCCTGCGGGAACACCGTTTGAAGTCACGAATAAATACATTATTGATATGTCAGATAAAGCCAGAGAGCTTCAGCGTAAGTATCAAGATGAAGAAACAGGGCAAAGTATTATCCTTAATATTTTAGCCAGCACTGGCGGGCGAGGCGGTGCGGCTAATTCGGGTAGTGTGCGCTTTGAAATCACCCCAGCAGAACAACGTGAGTCTGATATTGGTTCGCGTGAGTTGGTAAAAGAGTGGCGGCAATTAATAGGGGTGATCCCAGGGGCTGAAAGTCTCACATTTAGAGCAGAAATAGGTAGAAGCTCAAACCCAATTGATATTCAATTATCGGGTAATTCTATTAGCACACTGCAAACAGTGGCTGAGCAAATTAAACAACGATTGGCCACTTATCCAAGCGTGTTTGATATTGCCGATAGCATGTCTGATGGTAAAGAAGAGCTACAAATAGAGCTAACAGAGCAAGGGCTTGCACTTGGATTAAATAGAGTTGATGTATCAAGACAAGTGCGTAACTCGTTTTTTGGTGTACAAGTACAGCGCATTCAACGCGGGCGTGATGATGTGCGCGTTATGGTGCGCTTACCTATAGATGAAAGGCGCTCAGTTGCTGATTTAAAAGATATATTAATACAAACGCCTAATGGTGGGCGAGTGCCGCTGTCACACGTGGCCACTTTAGTACCGGGTCAAAGCCCATCAACCATTACCCGTATTGATCGTTACCGTACTCTTAATGTGTCGGCGGATGTAGAAAAAACCGATACCAATATGACCGTGCTTCAAGCTGATTTAAAAACCTACTTAGATGAACTTGTGCAACAATACCCAGGTGTAAGCCATTCATTAGAAGGTGAAGCCAAAGAGCAGCGCGAATCGTTTGGTTCATTATTGTGGGGAATGGTATTTGTATTTTTTGTAATTTATGGGTTGCTCGCAATTCCCTTTAAATCGTACTTACAGCCACTGGTGGTGATGAGCATTATTCCTTTTGGCATGATTGGCGCAGTAATTGGCCATTGGATCATGGCTATGGAGCTTACCATTATGAGTTTGCTGGGAATGCTCGCGTTAATTGGGGTCGTGGTGAACGACTCGTTAGTATTGGTTGATTTTATTAATAAAAAGCGCAGTGAAGGGCTCGATTTAATGGAAGCTGTTAAAACCGCCGGCGTAGCGCGTTTTCGACCGGTTATGCTAACTAGTTTAACCACCTTTATAGGCTTAATGCCGCTGCTGTTTGAAAAGGCGACTCAGGCGCAGTTTTTAATTCCTATGGCAGTAAGCCTAGGTTTTGGGATTATATTTGCGACCTTTATAACCTTATTACTCGTTCCGGTTAACTATATGCTGATGGAGCGCTTTCAAGGCTGGTTTAAGTAAGTGCAGACTACATAGATAAGTAGAGGTTTCAGGCACTAAGTTTCAGGTACTAGTAAGTAAAGCATCGGACTGTAAAAATTCAGTTCGGTGTTTTTTATAATAACTAGGTGATTAATAAAATAAGGATATAAAAGTAATTGCTGGGGAATTAAAGTTATTGGAGGTGTTCCCCGAGAATGCGGTGCCCGGTGTCAGTCCTGAAACCTTGAGGTTTCAGGGCGGAAATCTGCGGTTTACCGTAGGCTTCTCGGTACATGCCGAGCTTGCACAATAGTAGACGAACAAAAATCCTGGTATAAAATTTATCGGCTCAGGGACTTAACCAAGCTCCTGCACCCCAGGGAACAAATTTAGTATATAAGACATATTCCAATCCTTAAACCCCAAACGCAAAAAATTAAACCGTTCGCTCAGTTTTCCTGCAAATTTAGGGTCTGTTGACCTTTGCGGATTAAAATTTGTTCAAACTAGGGGCGGTTTAATCGCGGCGCGAGGTTTGTAACCTAGTGGGCTAAGTAAAAACCAAGCAAAGCTTCCGCGTCCTGCTCACGCCCCTTACCTACATCCATGTAGGCAACAAAGAGTAAATCGTTTCTAGGCAGAACCCTTCGGGCAGCGCCTGTTTGGCATTAATGCTACGTTATCGCCTATTTATGGGGAATAACCACACCACATAGGCTCTGCCTTGCCTAAATACCAAACAGACTGCTGCAAATTTAACCTTGAAGGGTCAACAGGCCCTAATCTTGTATTTACTTTTAAGATTGCTTTTTGAACTCAATTTGCTTTTCAATCGCTTGCTTTTGACCTCAGTCATAGAATTCATTGGAGTTGCTTTTTATCGAGTGGTAGCATTGCTTTAATTAGCAAAGCGAAGACGTCATTATGAATAACTTACCAGATTACGAAAAAGCCCAACTTCTTTTAGAGAAAAACGAAATATTTGTATCACCTGCTGAAGCGCATGGCGTTATTAGCGGTTTACTTGCTTGTGGGCTAAGCATTGACGATAAAGAATACTTAGGCTTACTGAGCGACGTATTTAATGATGGCGAGTCGTTTAGCAACGATTTAAAACAGTTTTTTGGTAAAGTTTATCAACAAGTTGTTGAAAGCTTTAACAATGAAGAGTTTCAATTTGATTTGTTTTTACCGAGTGATGACGAAACACTCATCGATCAAGCCAATGGGCTCGTATCATGGGTAGCTGGGTTTATGCTGGGCTTTGGCTTAAAGCAAAAAGACTATGGCAAGCTGTCGGCAGATGTAAAAGAAGTGATTAGCGACTTTAGCGAAATTACGCGCCTTGATACAACCTTTGAAGAAACCGAAGAAGATAGCCAAGCACTGCATGAAGTGATTGAGTACGTACGCGTATCGGCGTTACTGTGTTTTGCTGAACTTGGCAAAGAGCAAAACCCACAAAGCAACAAAAAAACACTGCATTAATTTAGTAATACAACAAAAGTAATGGGTTAGTTATTAATGGTTGAAATACAAAAGTCAGAGTTTAAAGCGCGCCGCGAGCGTTTATTGGCGGCAATGGATAGCAACAGTATTGCGATAATTCCTGCTGCAACCGAGCTCACACGTAGCCGAGATACTCATTATCCGTTTAGACAAGACAGTGACTTTTTTTACTTAACTGGTTTTAACGAACCCGATGCGGTATTGGTGTTATGCAAAGACAGTGATACGCCTTCTATATTGTTTTGTTTAGATAAAGATAAACTTGCAGAGATATGGCACGGCAGGCGCATTGGTTTTGAAAAAGCGCAAAGTGAATACTTATTCGACAAAACTTATGCATTAAGTGAACTAAACGAACAATTATTGAATTTGGTGAACGGCCAACAGATTTTATTTTATGCACAAGGGACGTATCCTACCTTTGACGGCAAAGTATTTTCAATGCTCAATACTTTGCGCAGTGCCCTCAAAAAAGGCGATACAGCACCGAGTACAATTAAAGATCTTCGCCCGTTATTACATGAAATGCGCCTATTTAAATCGCCAAGCGAAATTAACATTATGCGTGAAGGCTGCGAAATAAGTGCCCGAGCACACATGCGTGCCATGCGCTTTTCCCACGTTGGCGCAACCGAGTTTCAATTAGAAGCAGAACTTCATCATCACTATGCGATGAATGGGGCGCCACATCCAGCTTATGGCACCATTGTCGGTAGTGGCGATAACGCTAATATTTTGCACTACACCCAAAACAGCGATGTATTAAACAATGGCGACCTAGTGCTGATTGATTCAGGTTGTGAGCTACAAGGTTACGCAGCCGACATTACCCGTACTTTCCCCGTTAATGGTAAATTTAGCACCGAGCAAGCTGCGCTTTATAATATTGTGCTTAAAGCGCAAGAAGTCGCATTTAGCGAAGTAAAGCCCGGTGGCTACTTATCGCAGGCTAATAAATTAGCTATGCAAGTGCTAACCCAAGGGTTACTCGATTTAGGTATTTTAACCGGCGACTTTGATGAGCTAATGGCGCAAGGAGCCTGTAAAGAATATTACATGCATGGTCTTGGCCATTGGTTAGGACTCGATGTTCACGATGTAGGTGGTTACAAGGTTAATAACCAAGAGCGTGCTTTTGAACCTGGTATGGTACTGACCATTGAACCTGGGCTTTATATTAATAAAGATTCAAACGCACCCAAAAAATACCAAGGCATAGGTATTCGTATTGAAGATAACTTATTAGTAGCTGAGTCTGGTCACGAAAACTTAACGATTACCGTGCCTAAAAAAATTAGCGAAATAGAAGCGTTAATGCAAAGCGCTAAAAACGCATAAGCTTGGAGATAAAAGTGGCTAAGCAGTTTGATGTTGTAGTTATTGGCGGTGGTTTAGTTGGCGCAAGTTGCGCACTGAGTATAAGTAAAAAAAATCCCAGCCTAAATATTGCCGTGGTTGAAGCAAATCAAGTAACCACAGATTATCACCCAAGTTTTGACGACAGAAGCATCGCACTTGCACAGCAGTCGGTGGAGTATTTACAAAGCCTCAGTTTATTTGAAATAAACGCTCCCTATGCGGCAGCCATAAAAAAAGTAAGTGTGTCAGACAAAGGGCACTTTGGTAAAACCCACATACAGTGTGATGAGTTTGCAAAACCCTCATTAGGCTATGTGGTAGAGGTAAACCCATTTGGCAGAGCGCTGCATCAACGTTTAACGCAATCAAATATATCGCTTTTTTGCCCTAATAGCGTAACGGCGATAAAACAAAATGCCGAAAGTAATGAACTGACATTACAAAGCAGCGAAAAACTAAGTGCTAAGCTGTTAGTGATTGCCGACGGTGCACAATCGCCAACCCGTCACTTGCTAGGCTTAGGTTTCAATACCCAGCCTTATGAACAAGGCGCGATTATTGCCAATATAGAAGTGGCTGGTGGACATAACCATCATGCGTTTGAGCGTTTTACTCAAAACGGCCCAATGGCCTTATTACCCATGAGTAATAACCGTTATTCGTTAGTATGGTGTATGCGTCAAGAGCATATTGAGCAGCATATGGCATTAAGTGAGTCAGACTTTTTAAGCGTACTGCAAACCACCTTTGGTTATCGTGCAGGGCAATTTATAAAAGTCGGTATGCGCGCCAGTTATCCGCTGGTTTATGGGCAAATAGAATCGTTAACAGCGCACCGTACTGTGGTAATAGGTAACGCGGCACATGCCATTCACCCAATTGCAGGTCAAGGCTTTAATTTAGGGCTGCGCGACGTACAAGTGCTTAGTGACTTAATAGCAAACAGTGAACACGATTTAGGTAGTTATGCCTTTACTCGTCAATATTCAATTAAGCGCAGTGATGATATAAACACCGTAATGACATTGACCGATGCACTGGTTCGACTTTTTTCAAACTCATCACGGGTGTTAGCGCTTGGTCGTAGTATTGGGCTATTTTCAATGGATTTATTCCCCGCATTTAAAGCCCCATTGGCTAAACAGTTAATGGGACAAGTTAAACAAGGTACACGTTTATGAAACAAGTACAGGTTTGTATAGTGGGTGGTGGCTGCGTAGGTTTAACGCTGGCGCTAGGGCTTGCTAAAGCGAATATCAGTGTGGTTGTGTTAGATGCAGCGCCAACTCAAGCTCCACCGAGCGATGACTATGGTTTACGTGTAAGCGCATTGAGTATTGCCAGCCAAACTTTGCTTGAGCAGTTAAATGTATGGCCACACATAATAGCTGAGCGTGCTTGTGCTTATACGCACATGGATGTACGCGATGCCGACAGCTTTGGAAAAATAGCCTTTAATAACGAGCAACTTGAGCTTGAGCATTTAGGCCACATTGTTGAAAACGATATTATTCGCTTTGCACTAATAAAAGAGCTTGAGCAGCAAAGTAATGCCACACTCATGTTTAATACCGAGTATCAGCAAATACACCAAAGCGAGTCTGATGTATTTATTAATTTAAAAACTGGCGAACCTATTATTGCTAAGTTGCTGGTGGCGGCTGATGGTGCAAATTCAGCGATTCGTAAACAGTTTAATATGGCGCTGAGCTTTAAAGATTACGATCACCATGCGTTAGTAGCGACAGTTAAAACCAAAGAGTCACATGCAAATACCGCACGCCAAGTGTTTTTACCTACAGGGCCGCTAGCGTTCTTGCCATTGAGCGATGAGCATACTCATTCAATTGTGTGGTCTACCAGCCCTAATCATTGTGATGAATTGTTAGCAATGGACGACACCACTTTTAATAAAACAGTTATGGCTGCAATAGATGGCCAATGCGGTTTATGTGAAGTGCAAAGTAAGCGCGTCGCGTTCCCACTTAAAATGCGTTATGCCCAGCAATGGGTAAATGGCAAGGTGGTGCTAATGGGCGATGCAGCGCATACCATTCATCCATTAGCAGGGCTGGGTATGAACCTAGGTCTAAAAGATGCGGCTTATTTAATCGAGCTACTAAGTCAAGACACCAACGAATTTGCCAGTACGCGAACATTGCGTGATTACGAGCGCACTCGCAAGCTCGACGCACAAAAACACATAGCCATGATGCAAGGGCTAAAAGAGTTATTTGAAGGTGCCAATCCAGTTAAAAAGCTGATTCGGGGAGTAGGGCTTTCACTCGTTGATAACCTAGGCCCAATCAAACACCTATTCGCCAAAGAAGCGATAGGGAAGTGATAAAGACAAGCGGTCAGTTTTTAGCTGTCAGCTTTCAGCCAAAGAAAAACCGATGTTTAGTTTAAGCATCGGTTTTTTTATAGGCTAATGCTTTCTTTAGTGTAGGCGTACAGCTTGCTGACGCGACGATCGAAGCTCGTAATGCTTTTAAATTAATGAGCTACAAATTCTCTTTTGCTTCATTCACCATATCTTGTAGTGCATCAACTAACAGTGGATCTCGCGAGTTTTGTTTAGCAAGTTTTAGTGCATGTTTCATAGTGGTTACGGCTTCTTTAAACTGTTTGTCAGCCGTGTAACCTTGCGATAATCTCATGTGGGAGTATGCGGCATTAGGATAATCGCGAGTAAAGTGTTTAAGCGTAGTTATCGCTTTTTTAGTGTTGCCAAATTTCTGCTGGCTATGAGCAAATTCTACGTACACATCTTGTGGAATTTTAAGCTCAAATCCGTACTTATCACTAAGTGCTTGGTAATAACCGGTAATCAATGATACATCCGCAAATTTTCCGTGCTCGTCAGTCACTTTAAATATTAGGTCGCTAAATAAGTGAATTAGGCTATCGCTAAGTGCTGGAAGTATGGTGCCCATATGAGTAAAAGAGGGGTAATGCTTATATTCCCATTTTAGCTGCGTGGGCATTTGTTGCTCTAAATTTACTAAAGTATTTAATGCACCTGTATAAAAGCGTGCGCCTTCACTTGCTACACTAATAAATAACGCTTGAGCGCCTTTAGGGTTTTTAGTGTATTTAGTGATATTACTTTTTAACTCTTCATCACTCCACCAACTATTTGGGCTTATGGCTATATAGTTGTTAAATAATTCCGGCTGATTAACTAAAGTATAAAGCGCTAATGTACCAGCATTAGAATGACCAATTAAGGTGTTGTAACCATTAGTTGGGTAGTTGCTATTTATATAGGGCATGAGCTCATCAGACACAAACTTTAAAAAATTATCGGTTTGCCCTGCGTCAGGCCATTTATTTTTAACAAAGGTTTGAAACTCCGTTTTAGGCTCACTTTGTACTTTAGGTAAGTAATCACGAACACGGTTGGTTGTATCAATAGCAACAAGCATTGCATTAGGTATCTGCTCGTAATCAACAAGAGATTTTATAACGCCAGACGCCGTATGAAAGTGCTCAACACCATCAAGTAAATAAATAACATAGAGCGGCTGATCGTCTTTTACATTGTCAGGTATGAATATTCTGATAGGTCTGTCTTCGTTAAGTATTTTTGATTGTAGAATGACCTTTTTACCCACGGTTATGTCGGTTGTAGCGGTGTCTGCATAGCTTAAAACAGGTGTACTAAAAGTAAGTATTAACACAAGCGATAGTAAGAGCTTCATAAATATCCTTATTAAATAATGTGTTGTTTAATAATTGCACGGCTTTAGATTTGAGTAAATGTTTATATTTTAGGGGCAAATGTAGGGCTTAAGTAATTAAAAGCTCCACTTTTCAAGCGAGCAAGCTCGCGCTTACCTAGTAAATATTAAACACTTATCTTTATTTTACTTATTGATATAAAGGGAGCATCCAATAATGTCTTCCCGAAGCCCGAAGCCCGAAGCCCGAAGCCCGAAGCCCGAAGCCCGACCCCCGAAGCCCGAACCCTTATCTATTAAAGCTTAAAAACCTGCTTGCTTAATTATCCTACTAAGCGTAAAATGCGCGCTCATTTCGGCTTTTAAACTATTAATTCCTTGCCTTAAACCGACCGGCCGAAACGGTAGAAGGCTCTATTAACCGTAAGGAATATCCATGCGTCATTACGAAATCGTATTCATGGTTCACCCTGATCAGAGTGAGCAAGTATCTGGTATGATCGAACGTTATACTGGTTCTATCACTGAAGCAGGTGGTACTATCCACCGTCTTGAAGACTGGGGCCGTCGTCAACTGGCTTACCCAATCAACAAGCTTCATAAAGCTCATTATGTTCTTATGAACGTTGAAGCACCAACTGAAGTAATCAGCGAGCTAGAAACTACTTTCCGCTACAACGATGCAGTGCTTCGTAACTTAGTTATGCGTACTAAAAACGCTGTAACTGAAGCGTCTCCTCTTGTAAGAGAAGAGAAGAAAGAAGCACCAGCTGCTTAATTGTTTTGAGTCCTAGCATGGCACGTAGTCAGCAGTTACTATAATGGTTAGCCCATATACGAATCAGCTGGTTATATCGGGGGTTGTTTGTAAAACACCTAAGTTTAGCCAAAGCCCCGCGGGCATACCGCATTGTATTTTTGTTGTAGAACATAAATCAATGCAAGTTGAAGCAGATCTTAACCGTAATAGTTATGTGAGGCTTCAGGTAGTTGCCAGTGGTAAGCAAATGCAACAACAGACTCAACATTTGCACGTTGGGCAGGCATTGCAAGTGAGTGGTTTTTTAAATCGCCACGAAGGTCGTAACGGCCTTAGCCAATTGGTTTTGCATGCTCAGCATATAGAAAGAATTATTTGAGGAATTAATCTCATGGCACGTTATTTCAGACGTCGTAAGTTCTGCCGCTTTAAAGCGGAAGGCGTACAACAAATCGATTACAAAGATCTAGCTACTCTTAGAAACTATGTTACAGAAAGTGGCAAAATCGTACCTAGCCGTATCACAGGTACTAGCGCTAAATACCAGCGCCAGCTAGCAACTGCTATTAAGCGTGCTCGCTACTTAGCCCTTCTTCCATACACTGACTTACATAAGTAAGCAGCGGATTAACACGTTTTTAAAAGGTGTAGAAACATGCAAGTTATTCTACTAGATAAGATCGCTAACCTAGGTGGCCTAGGTGACCAGGTTGTTGTTAAATCTGGCTTCGCACGTAACTTCCTTTTCCCACAAGGTAAGGCAGTTCCTGCAACTAAAGCAAACATTGAAACGTTTGACGCACGTCGCGCAGAACTAGAAGCAAAAATCGCTGAACAGTTAACTGCAGCACAAGCACGCGCTGACAAACTTGAAGCATTAGCAGAAGTTACATTAGTATCTAAAGCTGGTGACGAAGGTAAATTATTCGGTTCAATCGGTACTCGTGACATCGCTGACGCTATCTCAGCTGTTGGTGTTGAAGTTGCTAAATCAGAAGTTCGTTTACCTCTAGGTACTATCCGTGAGACTGGCGAATTTGACGTTGCAATCGCAGTACACTCAGACGTAACAGCTACTATTAAAGTAATCGTTATTGCTGAAGCTTAATTTTTAAAATTAAGTTAAAAAAAAACCGTGCTTTGCACGGTTTTTTTGTATCTAAAATTTGTAATTCAAAACAATAAATTGTTTGCTGTGGATTAAATCAAACACTTTTCTAAAATAAAGCTTCATTTTCTACAAATATTTTCTATTTCATTTAAACCTTTCTATTTCTCCTCGCGTCTAATAAGTTAAATTGCAATTACATAATTATAAACAGGAAAAATTTGCGATGTTAATGGACGCTAATCAGCCAATAACTGATCAAGTGCAGCAAATGCTTATTGATCAAGTTAAAAACGGCGACCAGTTAGCCTATAAAGCGCTCTATGACATGCATAAAGCAAAAGTTTATGGCTTATGCCTGAGGCTAATTGCCGATGAGGGGCATGCGCAAGATGCAACTCAAGAAGTATTTGTACAGGTATGGCACAAAATAGCGCAATTTGATGGGCGTTCGCAATTTTCTACCTGGCTTTACAGTGTCACCAGTAATATTGCTATTAGCTATGTGCGTAAGCAAAAACATTGGCTTAATAAAGTTATTAGCTTTGAACAAAGCGGTATGGATGAGCAATCTGCAAATGACTGCAATGGCTTAAATGGCTTAGATAAATTAATCGTTAGGCTGCCTGAGCGCGCAAGAATGGTATTTGTACTGTATGCCGTTGAAGGTTATAGGCATGAAGAAATAGCAACCTTGCTAGGCATGGCTGTAGGCTCTAGTAAGGCGCAATATCATCGTGCAAGGCAATTATTAAAACAGTGGTACGAAAATGAGTAAAACAAATTTTGATGACTACTTAAATGAGTCGCTAACACAATTAAATAAAAATATAACACCCGATAAAGAGCTCTGGGATGGGATTGAGCGCGCCATAATGACTAATAAGCAGGCAAGTACAGTTAAGAGTGTAGTTTGGCCGAAGCTAACTGCTATTGCGGCATGTTGTGTGGCTGCTTTGGTTAGCACTATGGTGTTTTTTACATCTCCAGAGACAAATACCGCTGTGGCGATGAGTGATTTTTTTACTAAGCAAAAACAAAGTTTACTTGTTCAATACCAAAGCCAAGCGGCACTAACAGATAACTGGCAAGTGCAGCTACAAGAACTTGAAGATGCTGAGCAGGCTATAAAGCAAACACTTGAAAATGAACCACAAAATAAGGCGCTACTGTCTATGTTAGCGCAAGTATATCAACAACAACTCGACTTAATTAACAAGGTGCATGCACCGCGTTGGCAAAAAATCTAGGAGAAATAAATGAAAGCAATAATACTTGGAATCGCTTTATTACCAATGGCTGTATTTGCCGGTGAAAAAATAGAACAACAAATTGAAGTACCAAACGGTGGCGTTATTCATATAGAAAATCAGCGCGGCAATGTAAATATTATGGGCTGGGAGAAAAATCAATTTAAAGTGAGCGGCGAGCTTGATGATAAAGCACAAGGCTACACTCTTAAAACACAAGGTAATAAAACTCAGTTTATTGTAAAAATGCCTGATCTTTCAAACTGGGATAATAACAATAATGGCTCAACGCTAACTATTTTCATGCCGCAAAGCAGTGCGCTGGAGTATGTTGGGGTTAACGCTTCAGTAACTGCAAAAGAGTTAAAAAGAGGCACTGAAATTGATGTAGTCAATGGCGCCATTACAGTAAATGATCTTAACGGCGATATTAAGCTTACTAGTGTTAACGGTGACATCAACGCAAAAAACCTCAGTGGTAAAGTGCAATTTGAAACTGTAAATGGCGCAATTGATGATCAGCAATCTAACGGAGAAGTTCGTTTTAATGCGGTTAATGGGAATATAAAATCAAACTCGACTGCCAATGATATTCGCTTAGAAAACGTAAACGGTGATATCAATCTTACCTTCGATGCAATCAAAGAGTTACAAATAAGCACCGTAAATGGCGAAGTTGAAGTGCGTATTAATCGCCTTTTAAGTGATGCTGATGTAAGTTTTGAATCTGTAAGTGGCAATGCTGAGTTTTACTTTCCAGCTGATTTATCGGCACAATTTGAAGTGCAAGCCCATGCCGGCGGTAAAATTGACAACCAGCTAACGAGCGACCAAGTGCAAAAAGCCAAATATGGCCCAGCAAGCGGAATTAAGTTTAATACTAATGGCACCGATGCCAGTGTAGAAATGAATACCATAAGTGGGACGATTGGACTTAAGCGTCAATAATCATCCATTTTATTTTAAGTTACAAAAAGCAGGAAAGATTTCCTGCTTTGCTATTTGCACAGCCCCGCCAAGTCGATAGAATAGAGCCATTCAATTTTAGTACTGTGAAGTTATGGCCAAACCAGATAAGCAAGTCGACACTCTTAAAGTTCCTCCCCATTCAATAGAAGCTGAACAATCTGTTTTAGGTGGTTTAATGCTTGATAATCAAGCATTTGATCGCGTAGCTGAACTTGTTGTGTCACAGGACTTTTATACCCGTACCCATAAGCTTATTTTTGAGGCAATGACAGCACTGGCTGAAATTGGCGATCCGATTGATTTAATTACTATTTCTGAAAGTTTAGAAAAAAATAATCAGCTTTCAGGGATTGGCGGCTTTGCGTATTTAGCCGAAATAGCTAAAAACACCCCAAGTGCTGCTAATATTGATGCTTACGCTAGCATTGTACGCGAGCGTGCAGTTGTGCGTGAAATGATTGGTGTCGCCAATGAAATTGCTGAGGCAGGCTTTAACCCAGAAGGGCGCACAAGTCACGATTTACTCGACTTTGCTGAGAGCAAAGTATTTAAAATTGCTGAGCAACGTACAAAAAGTAGTGATGGCCCGCAAAGCATTCACAATATACTTGAAAAAACCGTTGATAAAATAGAAGAGCTTTATCAGTCACCACAAGATGGTGTTACCGGTGTAAGCACAGGTTACGCTGATTTAGATAAAATGACGACTGGTCTGCAGCCCTCAGATTTAATTATTGTAGCAGCACGTCCATCGATGGGTAAAACTACCTTTGCGATGAACCTTGCTGAGCATGCAGCAATGACCCAAGACAAGCCTGTACTTATCTACTCACTAGAGATGCCCTCTGAACAAATTATGATGAGGATGCTGGCGTCCCTTGGCCGAATTAACCAAACCAAAGTACGTACTGGTCAGCTAGATGACGATGACTGGGCGCGCCTTTCATCAACCATGGGGTTACTCATGGAAAAAGGCAAAATGTATGTTGATGACGCCTCAGGCTTAACACCCACTGATGTACGTTCACGTGCACGTCGTATTGCCCGCGATCATGGTGGTATTAGTATGATCATGGTCGATTACCTACAATTAATGCGCGTACCTAGCTTGTCAGATAATCGTACCTTAGAAATTGCCGAAATTTCACGTTCACTTAAAGCATTAGCAAAAGAATTACAGTGTCCGGTTGTTGCACTATCGCAGCTTAACCGTACCCTAGAGCAACGTGCTGATAAACGCCCAATTAACTCAGATTTGCGTGAGTCGGGCTCTATTGAGCAAGATGCCGATTTAATCATGTTTATTTATCGTGACGAAGTATACAACGAAGACAGTACTGATAAAGGTGTTGCAGAAATTATCATCGGTAAACAGCGTAACGGTCCGATTGGTAAAGTGCGCCTAACCTTCCAAGGTCAATTCTCTCGCTTTGATAATTATGCGGGGCCTGCTGTAGATGATGATTACTAATGCGCTTAGCTATTGCCGAAATTAACTTACAAGCACTTGCTCATAATTTAGCGCAAGTGCGACAGTTTGCGCCTAACAGTAAAGTTATGGCGGTATTAAAAGCCAATGCTTATGGCCATGGTTTAGTTAAAATAGCGCAGCACCTTAATGATGCCGACGCATTTGCAGTGGCACGAATAGATGAAGCGCTCGCACTTCGAGCAGGCGGGCTGACCAAGCCTATTGTGTTGTTGGAAGGTTTTTTCCATCAAGATGACTTGCCGATTTTATTAGCCAATAACTTTCAAACCATAATCCATGATGAAAACCAGCTCAGAGCACTTGAAAATGCAAAGCTCGATGCACCAATCAGTTGCTGGTTAAAAATCAATACGGGTATGCATCGTTTAGGGGTTGCACCGACGCAATTGAATGATTTTTATCAGCGCTTGCAAGCGACTAATAACGCTAAAGATACAATCAATTTAATGACGCACTTTTCCAGTGCCGATGATGTTAATGATCCCAAAACAGCTGAGCAAATTGCTTTGTTTGATTCATTAGTGCAAGGCAAACAACAAGCACATTGTTTAGCAAATTCGGCCGGTATTATTGCTTGGCCTGCCGGTCATGGCGAGTGGGTGCGTCCAGGCTTGATGATGTATGGTGTATCACCAATGCTTAACACTTCAGGCAAAGATCATCAGCTTAAGCCGGTGATGCGCTTAACTACTAAGGTTATTGCAATTCGCGATGTTGATGCTGCGCAAGGTGTTGGTTATGGTGGCAGTTGGCAAAGTGCTCAGCCGACTAAGCTTGCAGTGGTTGCTATGGGCTATGGTGATGGTTATCCGCGTCATGCTAAACATGGTACCCCAGTAGTGATTGCTGGCAAACGTTATGGTATTGCTGGCAACATCTCTATGGATATGATCAGTGTTGATATTGGTGAAAATGCTGATGGCATCAAAGTCGGCGATGAGGTAGTAATGTGGGGCCCTGAGTTGCCGGTAGAAGAAATTGCACAATGTGCTGATACTATATCTTACGAGTTATTGTGTAATATTACACCGCGCGTAAGTTATGAGTACCAGCGCTAATATTTATTTTAAAAATACCCATTAAGTTTACATTGCTAGAATGATCGTGATGCTCACTTAATCGGTATCGTTACTCTTTTATAAAGTAAATATCGCTAAAGCCCATGCGAGCAAATTCTTGATCACGAAAGTTACGCACTGCCGATGACCCTTTAGAGGTCATTTCAATTTGGCGTACCATGTTTAAGTAGTTAGTTAAATCGATACCTTCGGCAGCCGCAATAGCCTGATACATATCGTGGTATTTATCTTTGGCGAAGTTAATTTCGCGCGGTTGATTTTTAAAAGTGTAGGTAATTCTGCGTGCCATAATGAGCTCATTTAAGTTGAGTGTTAGTGTAATTTTACACTGTATTTAAGTTGCGTTGAATGATTAGTTGAAATCAAATAATTAAAAAGGTGAGTTTGAAATGAAGTTATCAGTAGAGATCAGTAAATACCCGCTCCACCAAGATTACATTCCTTTTATTAAAGGCTTTATCGACAGAGTTAATGCCTACGAAGAACTCAAAGTGATCACTAATACGATGTCGACCCAAATATTTGGTGATTATGATCTAGTTATGCAAGTGATCAGCACAGAAATTAAACATTCATATGAGCAATTTGGTAAAGCTATATTTGTGTGTAAATTTATTTCGGGCGATTTATCTCCCGAATAACCTCTTAACAAACACGGTCGTTTTATAATGATGGATTTTGTAACGCAAATACTCAGTGGTTTTACTGCTATGTCGCATTGGGAATATATTGCGGTTGCTTTGTCGATGGCGTATTTATTACTGGCCATTAAAGAGAACTTATGGTGCTGGCCTGCGGCTTTTTTTAGTACGCTTATTTATACCATTATGTATTGGAATGGCGCGCTGCTAATGGAGTCGTTACTAAACTTTTATTATATGTATATGGCGGTGTTTGGTTGGGTCGTGTGGCGCAAAGGCAAGGCTAATCAAGCGCAGCGACTAATTACATCCTGGCCGGTAAACCGACATATTATTTTAATTGTACTGACTACATTAGTGTCATTAGCAATTGGCTATGTAATGCAAAACTATACGCATGCAGATTTTGCGTATCTTGATAGTTTCACAACTTGCTTTGCTGTGGTTACTACGTATCTGGTAGCTAAAAAAGTACTAGAAAATTGGCTCTATTGGATAGTCATTGATGCGGCCTCTATGTATTTGTACTATGAAAAAGGCTATTACCCAACCCTTGTTTTATTTGTATTTTATACCGTTATGGCAGCATGGGGATTTAAAACGTGGTACGAAGAATACGAGCAAAGCCAAGCCAAGCCCATGGCGCAACTTTAATCTATGAATCAGCATTCTCAGTTAGTTAATATTTGTAGCGCGTTTTTAGTACCGAGCACAATAACCTCAACAGAGTATTTGGTTAACGGTTTAAGCAACGATAACTTTTT
The DNA here is from genome assembly GCF_001661605.1 of Pseudoalteromonas sp. MQS005. Lineage (NCBI taxonomy): Bacteria > Pseudomonadati > Pseudomonadota > Gammaproteobacteria > Alteromonadales > Pseudoalteromonadaceae > Pseudoalteromonas > Pseudoalteromonas sp. MQS005. Next base: position 171,871 of record NZ_LYRQ01000001.1, read on the forward strand.
GATCCGTACTGACAGCCAAGCTTATTTATTAAAGTGTTATAAATCGTATTGGCCACAAGTAGGGTTACATGCCCAGTATGAGCTCAGTAAACAACAAGTTTGCTCTGCTCCCATCTGGCTTGATAAGCAAAATAAGCGCGCAGCTTTTAACTATATTGATGGCGACGTCGCGCAGTCTTATTTGGCGATGCCGCTACTGACTAAACTTGTTAAGCTTCATGCGTATACAACTAATAATGAGGCAATGAATATAGCTTTGGAATTGCAAGCCTATCAGCATTTATTAGTGTTTAAACAGTATGAAAAGCTCATAAACAAGACATTAAAAAGCATAGCCAACATGCCCGTAGATAGCGGCTTTTGCCATAACGACTTAGTCAAAGAAAATATCGTGGTAAACCCGCAAGGCGTTTATTTAATCGATTTTGAGTATGCTCAAACAAATGATGTGTATTTTGATCTTGCTGCGTTAGCGGTTAGTTTTAAATTAGATGCTTCAGGCAAGCAGGCTCTGCTTAACAATTACAAAACGCACACCCTATCAGAACAATTTTATTTATCTATGCATAAACTCAATTGCTATCAGTTAGTTTACTTACTGTTATGTATAGGTTGGTATGAGCAACGCGCTATAAACAATCAGGTTGTTGTATTGCGCGCGCAACTGGATGAGCTTATTGCTTTAATGGAGGGTTAAAGTCCGCCAAAGCGTTCCGCAAGCTCTTTGTATTTTGCTACTTCATCAGCGTCAAATTGCATTTCGCCGTTATCATCTTCTGATTTAGCGATTAATAGGCTTTCTCGAGCAAGGCGTTTAACGCGCTCTGCTTTTACACCTAAAAATTCAGCAACTTGCTCTGTTGACATTAACTTCATAATTACTTCCTCGTGTTTAATCTTTCCGTTCAGTGACAATAATAGATAATATGTGTCTAAAGCGTTACTGTTTTTTTATAGAATATAAACAAATAGCGCTTTTTTTACCTTTTGTGAAGTGATTAGTTTAAATTATAGACATGTAAACGAATCATGCTGGCATTTATACAAAGATGCCTTTATTATTGCGAATGCTAAAGCATTGATATCGCGAGTTGATGTGGCGGCAACAAATGTGCTCTCGTGGTGAAATGGATATCACGTGGCCCTCCGGAGGCTAAGTTGTAGGTTCGATCCCTACCGAGAGCGCCATTTGCGTTTAAAGTATCATTTCCTGTTTCTTCCTCAAAATACCTACAATTATTTAAATTAGTCCGCTGCCTTACCTTATTTAATTTTCGATAATAAAATATGTAGCAATCTATTTTATACCTTTAGGCGTATATTCATTGCTGAGCTTATGGTTTATTCTTGATGGTGCGTATAATTATTGATGTTAATCATTTATTATTACCCTGAACTCAAAAGCTAGACTTTTATAGCTAAATAATGCTATTTAAAGTATATATTCATTAATTATAGAAACCCTCATTTTTATGCTAATCACCTTACCTATATCAGAACTCGTTCCAGGCATGTACGTAAATAGCGTTACTAAGCAGCAGGAGAGTGTGGATGGCATAAAAATTAAAACCAGTGGTTTGGTTCGTGATAAATCAATCATTCAGCGTTTAATTACCGAAGGGGTGCTTGAGCTTCTCATTGACTTTACAAAAAGTGATGTCGCCGTACCTGCTAAATACAAAGAAAAACAAAAACCACAAGCTCCTGTAGCAAAGCAGGAGAAGCCAGTTAAGGCAAAGGTTGCTATAAGCTTAGAGCAAGAGTTTGCAAAAGCCAGTGTGAGTTATGATGCGCACAACAGAAAACTACAAAGTATTTTTGGTGACTTAACATCAGGTTTGTCACTTAATATTGAAGCGCTCAATGAAATAAGTAATGAAATAGTGAGCTCTGTATTTCGTAATGAACACGCTATGACTATTTTAACTCGGATCAAAGATAAGCACAGTTACAACTGGCGTCATATGATCAACTGCACCATTTTTACAGCGGTGTTTGCTAAATACTTAGGTTATAAACGCGCTGTTGTGCAAGAGCTTGCAATGGGGGCTTTAATGCATGACTTAGGTCAGGCTAAGTTACCGCAAGGGATATTTTCCAAACCAGGAAAAGTCACGGGTAACGAAATGACGGCAATAAAAAAGCATGTCGCACAAAGCTTAGGATTGTTAAAAGGCGGAAAAGGTATTACGCCTTTAATGCTTGATATGATTGTAAATCATCATGAGCGTCTTGATGGTTCAGGCTATCCAAGAGGTGTAGATGGAAGCAAATTAAGCCGCCCAGCTCGGATCATTGCGATTGTAGACGTATACGATGCATTGACAGCAGATAGACCGCATCAAGAGGGTGATGAGCCAATTAATGCGCTTCGCTATTTGTTGGCTAACAAACAGCTGTTTGATGCAGAGTTAGTACAGTTATTTATTAAGTGTTTAGGTGTACACCCAGTAGGGACTATTGTTAAGTTAACCAATGAGCGTTTGGCGTTGGTGCTAGAGGGCAATCATTCAAACCCTATCAAACCTAAAGTGAAGCTTTTTTACAATGCTAAACATAACCACCATGTTACCGCAAAAGATATAGATTTAAGCTTAAATAATAACGAGATAAAAATACAGGCAAGTGTTAAACCTGCTGATTATAAGATTAATTTGCCTCGGCTTTTAAAAGAGCATTTACTGCTTTAGCGTTACATCTTCTTTTTTCGTTTGTTTTAACAGAAATATAGCCACCCAAAAAACAACTTCCCATCAGCGTTAACCACAGTAATGTGCCTAATTCTACATGCAGCGCTAAGCAACAAAAAACCAAAGAAATAATCGCCATGGCAATGGCTGCGAGCCAATATTGATTGACAGGATTGTCACATTTCCCAGCACGCGTACACGCGCAATAATTTGCCTTATAAAAGAAATAAACACTAATGCCGCAAAAAATAAGCCCAGCAAGAATAAGTAAAATGATCACAGTTTTCTCCCTTTGTGATTTTAATTGCAGTGTAAATTGCAAAGTATTTTAAGTCAATGCAAATAAGAATTAATCTCATTAGAGTATATACTCTAATACCACACTTCTTGTCCGATGAGTTTTAAATAGTTGTTAAATTGCCGTTAAAAAACGTGTTTTTTGGCTTTTTTTAACGTTTTAGTAAGGTTTTTTATAAAAAATTAAGGTAGGGTACGCAGGTTTGAAACTCTAATAACAACACACATAGCTATCCAAACAGTAAGTTTGGCTAAGGACACAACAATGAAATTTACTAAAACTCTTATTGCGGCATCGCTGGCATTTGTTTCAGCAGATACCTTTGCAGCGGCTTTTCAGCTTGCTGAGCAAAACGTATCTGGTTTAGGTCGTGCATACGCAGGTGAAGCATCTGTAGCAGACGATGCGTCTGTGGTTGCACGTAACCCAGCATTAATGACGTTGTTTAAAGAGAAGCAACTTAGCGTTGCAGCTATGGCTGTCATTCCTGATGTGAGCCTTAAAGGCACAGGTAATGCTTACGGTTTGGATAACAGCGTACTAGATGACGACAGCATTGCACCAAGCGCGATTATTCCAGCAGGTTATTTCACTATGCCAGTAAACGATAAAGTATCGGTTGGGTTTGGTGCTTTTTCTAACTTTGGCCTTGCTACTGAGTTTAACGATGATTACGCAGCTGGCCAAATTGCCGGTGAAACTGAAATTGTTACTGTAAACATGAACGCAAGTGTTGCTTATAAAGTATCAGAGCAGTTTAGCTTTGGTATTGGTTTGAATGCAATTTATGCAGAAGCGAAGATTATCCGTAAGTTTGGTGTAGTACCTCCTGTAAACCCTGCTATTGCTTCTATTCCTGCAAGTGCTGATGCTGTTCACCTTGAAGGTGATGATATGGGCTACGGCTTAAACATCGGCTTAATGTATCAGCTAGATGAAAATAGCCGCTTTGGTTTTAACTACCGTACAGAAACAGATATTACTTTTGAAGGTGAATACTCGAATGAATTACCTTCATTTATTCCTGGTGGATTAAACGGACAGCTTGAATTACCGGGCTCTGTTGAAATTACATTACCAGCAATTGCTGAGTTCTCAGGCTCTCATCAGTTAGACGAGAAACTAGGCGTTCACTACAGCGTATTATGGACAGGTTGGAGCAGCTTTGACTCATTAGAAGCGCAAGTTACTGCGCCTACAGGCGATAAGTTCAGCGCCTTTGAAAAAACAGAAGACTTTTCTGATGCAATGCGCTACTCAATCGGTGCTGATTACCAATACAGCGAAAACTTAATGCTACGTGCCGGCTTTGCGTTTGATGAGTCGCCAGTGTCACAACAGCATTTATCAATTTCTATTCCTGATACAGACCGCTTCTGGTTCTCGTTCGGTGGTTACTACGCGATTGATCAAAACTCAAATGTTGATTTGGGTGTGAGTGTATTACGTGGTAAAACGCAAAAGTTCACTGAAAAAGTAGAAAGCGAAACGCTACCTCAGCAATGGTCTTTTGAATCAAAAGGTCATGCCGTACTTATTGGTGCTCAGTATAACTACACGTTCTAATTCTGCCTAGAGTCTAGAGTCTAGAGCCTAGACACAAAAAAGCCGCTTACTTCAAATGAAGTAAGCGGCTTTTTTTATACTTATAAATTAACTGTTTACGAATAGCATAAGCCATCCGTAACGGTTTAATTATAAGCTTTCAATCTTAGTTTTTTGCTCAAGTAGCTTAGTTTTAGCATCTGTAAATTCAGCTAGCTTAGCATTTTCTTTAGCCAGTACTGCTTCAGGTGCGTTGTTAACAAACTTTTCGTTAGCGAGTTTGTTTTGCACTTGGGCTAGCCCTTTTTCTGCTTTTTCAAGTTGCTTGTTAATTCGTGCAAGCTCAGCTTCAACGTCAATTAAGCCCGCCATTGGGATCATAATCTCAAGATTGCCAACATAAGAGGTCGCACACGCTGGAGCATCGTCTTTGTTTTCAAGCAGGGTAAACGCTTCAAGCTTAGCAAGTGACGCTAAAAATGATTCATTCTCGTTTATACGGCGCACATCATCGCTTGATGCGTTAGCCAGTAAAACGCTAAGTGGTTTACTTGGGCTGATATCCATTTCACCACGGATATTACGAATTGCTAAAATGAATTGCTTAACCCACTCTAAATCGTCCATTGCTTGTGCATCAACATTGGCTTGGTTATAAACAGGGAAGCCCTGAACCATAATACTGGTACCCGCTGTTTCAAGGCCAGCAAGTGGTGCAACACGTTGCCAAATCGTTTCTGTGATGTAAGGCATCATTGGGTGCATTAAGCGTAATAAGCTTTCAAGTACGGTAATAAGGGTATGACGTGTACCGCGTTGCTGTGCTTCATTGCCTTTAAATAATACCGGCTTCGTCAGCTCTAAGTACCAATCACAGAACTGGTTCCAGGTGAATTCATAAAGCGTGTTCGCCGCTAAATCAAAACGGTAGTTATCAAGATGCTCGGTGTAGGCTTTAACCGTTGCTTCATATTGGCCTAAAATCCAACGATCAGCTAACGAGTACTGTTTTTCACTGTCGTTAAAGCCACAGTCTTGCTCTTCTGTGTTCATTAATACGTAACGGCTTGCGTTCCATAATTTATTACAGAAGTTACGGTAACCTTCAAGACGGTTCATATCCCAGTTGATATCACGACCGGTTGATGCCATGGCAGCTAAAGTAAAGCGTAGTGCGTCGGTACCGTGTGCTTCAATACCGTTTGCAAATACTTTGCGGGTATCTTTTTCAATTTTAGCGGCAAGTTTAGGCTGCATCATATTACCAGTACGCTTTTGTACTAAGTCTTCAAGGCCAATGCCATCAATCATGTCTAGTGGGTCAAGTACGTTACCTTTTGACTTAGACATTTTATCGCCGTTATCGTCACGTATTAAACCAGTTACATAAACTGTTTTGAATGGCACTTGTGATTTACCATTTTCATCTTTTATAAAGTGCAGCGTCATCATGATCATACGTGCAACCCAGAAGAAAATGATATCAAAACCGGTTACCAACACGTCAGATGGGTGGAAAGTTTTTAAGTCATCAGTATTCTCTGGCCAACCTTGAGTTGAGAATGTCCACAGTGCTGATGAGAACCAGGTATCAAGAACGTCTTCGTCTTGGCTTAGTGCTACGCTATCTGCAATATTGTTGTCGCGGCGAACTTCCGCTTCATCACGGCCAACGTATACGTTGCCTTCGCTATCGTACCAAGCTGGAATACGGTGACCCCACCAAAGCTGACGTGAAATACACCAATCTTGTACGTCATTCATCCACGAAAAGTACATGTTTTCGTATTGCTTAGGTACAAATTGAATGTCGCCGTTTTTAACTGCGTCTTTTGCAGGTTCAGCAAGTGGTGCAACACGCACATACCACTGATCAGTTAGTAGTGGTTCGATAACAACACCAGAACGGTCACCGTAAGGAACGGTTAAGCCGTGGTCTTCAATTTTTTCAAGTAGGCCGAGCTCTTCAAATTCAGCAACAATGGCTTTTCGTGCGTCAAAACGGTCAAGGCCATGCAGGCGCTCAGGAATAGGCGCGTCAAATTCAAGTTCTTTACCATCAAAGGTGTAGGTTTCACCTTTTGTTAAAATAGCCGCGTCTTTATCGAAGATATTAATCATCGGCATTTGATGACGTTTACCTACTTCGTTATCGTTAAAGTCGTGCGCAGGGGTGATTTTTACACAGCCTGTACCTTTGTCTTTATCGGCATGTTCATCGGCAACAATTTTAATACGACGATTAACAATCGGTAGTAAAACCTCTTTACCGATTAGGTCTTGATAGCGCTCGTCATCTGGGTTTACTGCAACCCCTGAGTCACCCAGCATGGTTTCTGGGCGCGTGGTTGCAACAACAATGTAGTCTTTACCGTCTTGTGTTTTTACGCCATCAGCAAGTGGATAACGTAAGTTCCACATGTGGCCTTGTTTGTCTTTGTTTTCAACTTCAAGATCAGAAATCGCCGTGTGTAATTTTGGATCCCAGTTTACTAGGCGTTTACCGCGGTAAATTAGGTTTTCTTTATGAAGGCGTACAAACACTTCTTTAACAGCTTCTGATAGGCCATCGTCCATGGTAAAGCGTTCACGGTCCCAATCAACAGAAGCACCAAGGCGACGAAGTTGTTTTGTAATCGTGCCACCAGACTCGTTTTTCCATTCCCAAATTTTATCGATGAATGCATCACGGCCTAAATCGTGGCGTGTTTTACCTTCTTCTGCCGCAAGCTTACGCTCTACTAGCATTTGTGTGGCAATACCTGCGTGGTCAGTACCTACTTGCCACAACGTATTGTTACCTTGCATACGTTTAAAGCGCGTTAAGGTATCCATGATAGTATCTTGGAAAGCGTGGCCCATGTGTAAGCTACCCGTGACATTTGGCGGCGGGATCATAATTGAATATGGGGTGCCTTGGCCAGATGGCTTAAAGTAGCCTTTTTGTTCCCAGTCTTGATAGAGAGACTGTTCAATATCTTGCGGATTGTAGGTTTTATCCATTACACAGAACCTTAAATAAGTACTTAAATGAGTTAGTTAGCTTTGTACGCAGTGAGCGTTAGCGATTAATATCTTGCGTGGTGATATTGGCACCGAGTTGGCGTAGTTTTTTAAAGCGCTCACGAGCGGCTTGTTTGGCTACGGGCTCTACGGGTACAAAATCAAAAACTTGGTTAAACCGACGAATAAAATCCGGTAAGTGATTGGCCAAGTTAATTAATACTTTACGATTACCAACGGGTGGTGTTGTGCCTATTTCTACAGGTGCGCCGCCTTTTGGGCCTTCGCCTTGTAAATTGTGAGGTACAAAACTGTCGGCATCAAATGTCCAAATAGTTTCGTCAATGCTGTTGGCGGTTTCTTCGCTATCTACAAAAATAAATACGCGTTGACCAAGCCGATACTGTTGCCCAGCTATTTGAGCTGCTAAAGCAAAGTGATCATCGGCTTTAGCTAATGACTCATCTTGTTGCTTTAAAATGAAAAACTGGGCATTCATGTTCATTGTATCGGGATTTCCCATGACATTGATTGTGCTGTTATTAAATACACACAAATTAAGAAGGGGATTTTGCCATATAACGGGGTTTGCTTCAATTAATACCCAATAAATAAGGCGCTTTAAAAGCGCCTTATTTTATACTCTACATTGAGCTGTGAAGCCCTGTGTTAGTTTGTTAGTCGTGAGTTGCTTCGCTAATATCAGCTCGGTTCAATAAATACTGAGTCAGCATAGGAACAGGACGACCTGTTGCGCCTTTTTTAGCGCCGCTGCGCCATGCAGTACCGGCAATATCTAAATGAGCCCAGTTATACTTTTTAGTAAATTTAGATAAGAAACAGGCCGCGGTAATAGTACCTGCAGCGCGCCCACCTAAATTAGTAAAGTCGGCAAACGGGCTTTCAAGTTGATCTTGATAATCATCCCATAATGGCAGTTGCCATGCACGATCGCCACTTTGCTCAGACGCTTTTAATAAATCATGCGCCAGTGGATTATGATTAGCTAATAAACCCGTAGCATGGGCACCTAAAGCGACAATACACGCACCGGTTAAGGTTGCAACATCAATCACGGTTTCAGGCTCAAAACGTTCAACATAGGTCAGCGCATCACATAATACTAAACGGCCTTCGGCATCGGTGTTAAGTACTTCTACCGTTTGCCCAGACATAGTTGTTAGTATGTCTCCTGGGCGATAGGCGTTTGAGCTTGGCATGTTTTCACAGCCGGCTAAAACACCAATTACGTTTATAGGTAGCTGCATTTGTGCAAGTGAGCGCATAGCGCCAATAACACCAGCTGCGCCCCCCATGTCGTATTTCATTTCATCCATGCCTTCGCCTGGTTTTAATGAAATACCGCCTGAGTCAAAGGTTAAGCCTTTACCAACGAGAACGATAGGCGCTTGGTCATCGCCTGCGCCTTTGTAGTTAATTACTGACATAACTGATTCGTTATCGCTGCCACGACCTACTGCTAGGTATGAGTTCATTCCTAGTTCGGCCATTTTATCTTCGCCAATTAGCTCAACAGTGATGTTATCAAAATTAGCTTCCAGTTCTTTGGCTTGCTCGCCAAGGTACGCTGGATTACAAATATTAGGCGGCATATTAGCAACGTCTTTACACAGCTTACTACCTGCTGCAATCGCTAAACCATGCTCAATGGCACTTTCGCCTATAGTCAGTTCGCGGCGCGTAGGCACATTAAACACCATTTTACGTAGTGGGCGGCGAGGGTCTACTTTTTTACTTTTCAGCTGATTAAAGGTGTAAAGGCAATCTTGTGTTGTTTCAACAGCTTGACGTACTTTCCAATAGGTATCACGCCCTTTAACATGTTGTTCAGTTAAAAAGCACACGGCCTCCATTGAACCCGTTTCGTTTAGCGTGTTGATAGTTTTAGAAATAATTTGCTTATATTGTTTATCGTCAAGTTCGCGTTCTTTACCGCAGCCAACAAGTAAAATACGTTCGCTTAAAATATTGGGCACATGATGCAATAGTAGTACTTGTCCTGGCTTACCTTCTAAGTCGCCACGGCGTAATAAATTAGAGATATAACCATCGCTAATTTTATCAAGTTGTTCACCAATGGGGGATAACCTGCGTGGTTCATATACACCCACAACAATACACGCACTGCGTTGTTTTTCTGGGCTACCACTTTTTACGTTGAATTCCATTGTCACTCCTGATTTTGAGTCATCTATAGAAGCTAAATTGGGACTAAAAATGTGTTTTCTAGTCTTTTTACCTAAATTTTTAGGTCTAGCGCTAATATTAGTAGATTTTACTCGACTCTTACTGTGTATTTGAACTTTATATGCTTAAGGGTAACTAATGCAACATTATATCGTGATGTTAGGTAGGATAATTAATATTGATGGCTTATAATATGTGCTTAATACTCATTTAAAATGAGTGAATTAACTAGTTCACTCATCGTTTTTTATTATTATATTGAAATTCCATGTTTAACAGGGGCGAATGTTGCTAATTTTCCGTTATTTGACCACTGAGGTTTTAAAATCGCAGGTCGCCGTATTTTTAACTTTAATGACCATATTTTTGTCGCAAAAGTTTGTTGTTATTCTTGGTGATGCCTCAGAGGGGAGTATCCCAGCAAAACTCGTGTTCGCAATGATTGCGCTTAAGTTGCCACAGTTAGCATCATTAATTTTACCCCTGAGTTTATTTTTAGGAATTATTTTAGCTTACAGCCGTATTTACGCTGACAGTGAAATGACAGTACTTAAAGCTTGTGGCGTGAGTGAGTGGTATGTGGTGCGCATTACGCTTATTTCTAGTGTCATCTTAGCGTTACTCGCCGCGGTACTTACCTTGTATGTTGCACCTTGGGCTAGCGAGCAAGAATATCAATTAAAAGAGCAAGCAAAGGCGGATGCTGGATTATCGGCGCTTAGAGCTGGGCGTTTTCAACAAACCGGTAACGAAAAAGCCGTGGTATTTATTCATAATATTGAAAATGGCGGCAAAGAACTTAATAAAGTATTTGTTGCGCAGTTGCCAGATAGTGAAAAAGGCGATTTAGCGCGTTTAGTATACGCTGAGCAAGGCGTTGTAATTGAAGCACAAAATGGTGAGCAGCAGTTAGTACTTACTGATGGTAAACGCTACGAAACTGATGGCGAAGCGCCTTCGCTTAACTTAACTGAGTTTGATGGTTACAGCGTACAAATTCGCGAACAAGAAATAGAGCATCAACGTCGTAAATTAGAAGCTGTGCCAACCCGTGAACTTATGTCAATTAATACTCCCGAAGCAATTGCACAGTGGCAGTGGCGTTTAGCGATCCCACTTTCCATTCCGTTATTAACTTTGCTGGCCGTGCCTTTGAGTGTAGTAAACCCTCGCCAAGGTAAATTTGCAAAATTGGTACCCGCTATCAGCTTGTATTTAGGCTATTTTATTTTACTTAATGCGGCCAAATTTGCAGTAGAGGATGGCAAAATTCCGCCATCAATTGGACTGTGGTGGATTCATTTAAGTGCATTATTTATTGGTAGCTTATTAATTATTAGAGGTCGTCCATTGGGTGCTTGGCTTAAAGCTGTCGTCACTAAGCGGGAGCAAAACCTATGATGAAAACACTTGATTGGTACTTAGGTCGTAGCATTTTGCAAACCACAGGGTTTGCGTTAATGGTGCTCGTGGGTATTAGTACATTAATAAAGTTTATTGAGCAGCTTAAATCTGTAGGGCGCGGGAGCTACGATATAATGACTGCCATGCTGTACACTATTTACAGTATTCCAGATGATTTAGTGGTGTTTTTTCCTATGGCTGCACTTATTGGTGGCTTAACTGGATTAGGAGCGCTTGCCTCAAATAGTGAGTTGGTAGTAATGCAAGCGGCGGGGATGTCGCGTTTACAAATTATTGGCTCAGTAATGAAAACAGCTATTTTTATGGCATTGTGCGTAATGGCTTTAGGCGAGTGGGGCGCTCCTGCTGCACAGCTGCACGCTAAGGAAATGCGTAATCAAGCGATTCATGGTGGTGATGTGTTTAATGCGCAAAAAGGAGTATGGGCTAAAGATGGTAATAACTTCATTAACATTGAAGATGTTGACCAAAATGGCATGCTGCGCGGCGTTAATATGTATCATTTTGATAAATCTTTATCACTAACACAAATCACCAAAGCAAAAGAAGCCGTAGGGCGAGATAGTGGTTGGCTATTGCGCGATGTAAATAAAGTGATGATCAGTGAAGAGTTAATTACCACTGAACAAGTTTCTGAAGAGTTTTATCCGTCGCAGCTTACCGCCGAAAAGCTAGGCGTGGTATCGGTAAAACCAGAATCACTGTCGTTTTCCGGGCTATGGTCATATTTAGCTTACTTACAACAAAATGAGCAAGACACCAGCACCTATGATTTAGCGCTCTGGCGTAAATTAATGCAGCCCGTGTCTATTGCCGTAATGTTGTTGGTTGCTTTATCGTTTATATTTGGTCCACTACGCACTGTAACTATGGGCGCCCGCATAATTATGGGGGTGGTAACCGGTATTGTGTTTCACCTAACCAATGAGATATTTGGGCCTGTGGTAATGGTGTATCAAATTCCTGCAATTATAGGCGCCGTTTTGCCGAGTATCTTATTTACTGGGTTTGCAGCTTATTTAATGAATAAGCGGGTATAACTAAATTTAAAGCTTAAATAAAAAACGCGGCCTTTATAAAAAGCGCCGCGTTTTTTTATTCTTTAACTTGAGGTTATACCAATTCGCTTAATTAAGTATTATTGCGGATTGGTATCAATCAAGCTCGCGATAAACGCGTTTATTTTCTTCTTTGGTGAGCGTAACCACTTCGGTTTTTGATAAGTAATCTTGTAGTGCTTTTTTATTTTTAAAATCCACTAATACCACTAAATTACCTAAACCCAGCAATGCGCTGATACTGCGGATAATGGCTTGTGGCCAGCTAATTAAGTTTCCCTGATGGGTTTGTACTTTTAATCGCCACGCACGCATACCGATTGTTTGCCCGCTTTTAGTCCAAAAATAACCAAAAAACACCAAACCAACCAGAACTAACAGTGAGCTGCGAATCCCTGAAAGTAACAGTGAGTCCTGAATACGTGCTGAGACATCTTCAGCGCCATTAAGAGCAATAACATCAAGGGAAATAAGCCCTTGAATAGCAAATAAATACAATACCACCGTTAGCATCGCAAAAGCGATAATAGCTAATGTATCGTACACCAATGACGCAAAACGGCGCCAAAACCCTGCCCGTGGAAACTCAGCCAACATAAATATACTCTCACTGTTAATGTGCGCGATAGTTTAGCAAATAAGTCGTCAAATACTACCTATTACGCTACGTGCTTAACTCGATATTGGCTCAAATGTTAATGGGTGCCTAAATGTTAAGCGGTTGATCATGCTTAATACATAAAACGCTTGCCGCTTTGCTTATTGTTTGTATAATGCTAAGCAATGAGATGGAAGAGGGTACATAATTTTTCACTCTAAAGTGGTTTTTCTTTATCTTCTCGTGTTTAGAAGGTTAAAGAAAAATGATGCCAGCGTGATGAAATTGGTATACATGGGGGATTCAAAATCCCCTGCCGCAAGGCGTGCCGGTTCAAGTCCGGCCGCTGGTACCACTTTTTATAGCCCCTGCTAGATTTAGCAGGGGTTTTTTTATGCCTCAAATTTGAGTGGCTGAACTTGAGCGGCACGTGAGGTGCCGCTGTTATAAGTAAAAGTCCGGCTGCTGGGTGAGAGTGAACCGAAACGTAGTTTCGCAGTGACTCGAAGTGAGTTCATGGATGAACGATGGATGCAGCTTCAGGGATGAATTATTTATTCAGCTATATACGTTATAGCCCCGACCAAATTGGTTGGGGTTTTTTTATGCCTTAAATTTGAGTGGCTGGACTTGAGCGGCACGTGAGGTGCCGCTGTTATAAGTAAAAGTCCGGCCGCTGGTACCACTTTTTATAGCCCTTGCTAGATTTAGCAGGGGTTTTTTTATGCCTCAAATTTGAGTTGCCTAAAGCCGCCAGAAATGAGAACACTTATTCCTTATGCTGTTCTTTGCTTCCATTAAGAATGTAATTAACCTAAGCTCAACTATAAAGTTTATTAAGAAGTGCCATTGTTAATGTTTGCAAGTTACCGTAGTCCAAACAGTTTATCTAAAAAAATGATGCGCGTTATTTTCTCTATCTACTTGTTTGTAACCTGCCTCATAACAAGCATGCAGTTTTTAACTGAATACTTAAAAACACAAAACTCAATCTCCTATGAATTAAAACAGTTGCAAGAAACTGTTCAGGGTCCTGTTTCGACGAGTTTGTGGCAATATGACCAAACACAGTTAGGTGTACTCGTTGATGGGCTTATTAAAATGCCGGTTATTGAGGGAGTTGATGTTTTTGACAAACATGGCAAAAGCATGATTTCTAAACGTTCTTACACTCAAGCCTCACTTCCTCTCTCAATTTTTGAAACTAAATCTGAGTTGTATTGGACGCTTAATGGTAAACGGATTTTTCTTGGCACTTTGGTGCTCTATTCATCGTCTGAGGTGGTTTTAGATCGTGTTTTATTTGGTTTTTTCTTAATTGCTATTACTGCAATGATAAAATTATCAATTTTGTTTGGGTTATTTATTTGGGCTTTCGATCGTTACCTAGCCAGGCCTTTAAAAGAATTGATGCAACAAGTTAATGAGGTCCAATCAAGTAAAAATACACGTAAACGGATCAATCTTTCACATATTGAAAACAACGAGCTCAGCCAGCTCCAAGATCATATGAATACGATGCTCTTTAGTATGGAAAGGGATCGGGAGCGATTACTCGAGGATGAAAAATCTAAGCGAGATTGGCTGGAAGAGGCCGTTACAAAACGTACAAAAGATCTACAAGTATTAAATGAAAAACTTAAAACGCTTGCAACAAGAGACTCTCTAACGGGTACTTTAAATCGGGGGAGCTTTTTTGATACAGCAAATCATTTGCTAGAACTTTCTCAGCGACAGAAATTACCCGCATCTTTTATTTTAATTGACTTAGATTACTTTAAAAACATTAACGATACGTATGGACATTTTGTTGGTGATAAGGTGCTTATTCATTTTACCGACACAGCTCAGAGCATGATAAGAGAGTCTGACCTTATTGGTAGAGTGGGTGGAGAGGAGTTTGCACTATTTCTTCCAAATACAGGGCTTGATAACGCGTTCAAACTCGCTAATAAAATAAGAAAGGCTGTGGTTGATTCAACCTTAGAAGTTGATGGTGAGACTGTAATCTATACTGTAAGCCAAGGCGTTGCCTCATCCGAGCTAAAAGACTGCTCAGTTATTGAGTTATTCAAAGTCGCTGACTTGAAGCTTTACTGCGCTAAAGATAAAGGGCGTGATCGTGTTGAAAAATAGAATGTTTAAAGATAAAAAAAAGATCTCTCAAGTGCTGCTTATATCCTTATTGTTAGCATTGGGTATAGGTAACTTTAGTCATGCCAATACATTAAAAGTTTGCTACGACCAATGGCCTCCTATGACCATATTTCCGTCAGAGGGTTTTCCTGCCCGCGGCTTTGTGATTGATATGCTAGAGCAAATATATACATCAAAAGGCTATCAATTAGAATATTACGAAGTGCCTTTGGCAAGGGGACTCGATATGGTTGCGGATGGTCTTTGCGATATGTTGCCAGAATATTTATTTTCGCAAGACACCGAAGTGAGTTTCGAGTACGCCACAGAGGCAACATTTGCATATCCAACTGCTTTTGTTGTTAGGCAAGATGAATCCTGGCGCTATGATGGGATTCAATCTATACAAGGAAAGCGTGTTGCAACAGGGCCTGGGTGGGATTACAGCTCGGTAAGTGTTGATTATCAAAATTATATTGATGATCCAAATAATTCTGATTTAGTGGAAGTAATCGCGGGCTCTAGCGATGTGGTAGAACGGATTTTTCAGATGATTAAAGCGGGAAGAATCGATCTATATGCAGATAATATGCTGGTTTTACAGTACATGTTGAATCGATTTGATTGGAACAATGGATTAAAAATAGTGCGTCCAGGCTTAGAAAATAAATTGGTTGAAATACCTATTTTTTCAAATAAAATGCCCGCAGAAAGAAGGCAAACGCTAATAAATATATGGAACAGTGGCCGTTTATCTATCAAGGGAGATAAACAAAAAATGCTTCTTAAAAAGTATAATGTGGCTTTATAAGTGCTTTAAAATGCCCCAATAGCACGCGCTAAGAAAGTGAGATATTTAATTTGATTATGATCTTATACTTTTTTTCCCCGTAAATTAATTAGTATTAAATTACTTTGTACTGAGTTTTTTACTCGGATATTATATACCTCAACCTCTTGTTGCGAATAAAACATCATGACTCAATTGACCGCAAAACAGAATATTCAAGCCATTGTTAAAGCGATTAAGGCTGAAGAAGCGCTGCTTCGTCAAAAACATCCATTGTTAATGCATCAAAACACCTTGGGAATGGCTATCTTATTGCTCTCGCTAAGTGCGTTAATTGGGGTGGGTACTTTGTATTACTTTGCCATTATCCCTGCTTGGCTTTGTATTATATTAGCCGCTATAGCCACCTCTATTTCGCACGAGCTTGAGCACGATCTTATTCATAAGCAGTACTTTCGCAACCAGCCTTTTTTACACAATTTTATGATGTTTACTGTGTGGTTGATGCGCCCTAATACGATTAGCCCGTGGTATCGTCGCAAGATGCATTTGCATCACCACAAAACGTCGGGCACTGAGCAAGACCTAGAAGAACGTTTGGTAGGTAATGGTATTAAAAACCCGTTTTTACGTGCATTGGTGATTGTTGATGGATTGCTTGGTTTATTAATTAACGCAAAACGTTTTAGTAAAGAAATTAAAGGATTTAGCTTTTTTAAAGTGTTTAACGCAGGTTTTCCAATTACTACTGCTTATTTTGCTATTTTATACAGTGTGATAGCGTTTCATTTAATTAATTTATTTACCCCGATTGCGGCTGACTCACCGGCATTATTGCTCGATGTAATGAATGTGTTCGAGTTTTTAATGGTGGTGCTGATAGTGCCTAACATTGTACGTTCGAGCTCACTTAATTTTGTTACCTCCAGTATGCATTATTACGGCGGTGTTAATAATATGCTTGAGCAAACTCACGTAATTACTAGCCGTTTGTTTATGCCGTTTAATTTGTTTTGTTTTAACTTTGGGCATACTCATACTATTCATCATTTTGTGCCGAATCAGCCGTTTTATTTACGTCAAATGATTAGCAAAAAAATTCTTGAAGTGATGCGCCAGCACGGTGTGCGTTTTAATGATTTTGCTAGTATAAAAAAAGCTAATTTGTATCAATCATAAAGCTCGTTTTTACTCAATCTTCGAGGTTGCTGCTTTATTAACCTTGCCTAGCCTAAGGCTAGGCAATACCCCTAGTAAAGTCAGATAAAGCTTATAAAACTTCCCTTTAATACCAACTTAATCTATTACTCAGACCTTTTTAAATTTAGTCCTTAATTGATGCCACTTAGCGCTTTGTTATGTAATTGAATAATAAGTTTAATTTTTTGATTTTAATTGATTGTTTTTAAAGTTATGGCTTGCCTTATACTCAATTTTTCACCCTTATGTTTTTATGTTATGAATAAAAAAGCACGTTAATCGAATTGAAATATTTCTGTAATATTTAGGTGTTCTAATGCGCTCTGAAAAAAAAACGTCATCAAAATGCCATAATCGGTAAGACAAAACTGAGATTTAAACATGAGTGAATCAAAGCGCAATACGCTATTAATAAAAACGCTTAACTGGGCTGCTATCGCCTTTTTAGTTTATTTAGTCCTTGTAGCCGTTGGCACTGTCAGTGGTGGTTTTAAATTAGCGTCGGGCGGTACTGAGGGAGCGAAAGAGATTTTTGCATTCGCAACCAACCCGTTTATCGCATTATTATTAGGTGCTTTAGCAACCGCTTTAGTGCAATCATCATCAACGGTTACCTCAGTTATAGTGGGGCTAGTTGCTGGCGGTTTACCGTTAAGTATTGCTATTCCAATGGTGATGGGTGCAAATATTGGTACTACTATTACTAACACCTTAGTGTCTATTGGCCATATTCGCTCTAAAGAAGAGTTCCAACGTGCATTTGCGGCATCAACTGTTCATGATTTCTTTAATTTATTTGCCGTTATTATATTTTTACCGCTAGAAATAATGTTTGGTTTGCTGCAAAAAATGTCTGCTGCTTTATCGCTCTTATTTATTGGTGATGCCGACTTATCATTAAAGAGCTACAACTTTATTAAACCACTCGTAAAACCAGCTGTTGGCGTAATAAAAGATGCATTTAGTTTTTTAGATACAAAAATGCTAGGTGCAGCGATGGTTATTGCAGGTATTTGTTTGATTTTATTTGCCGTAACTACATTAGGTAAATTACTCAAAAAAGCGCTGGTTGGCACTGCAAAAGATATACTGCATGGAGCCATTGGGCGCGGGCCTATCGCGGGTATCACATCAGGTGCGGCAGTAACAATTATGGTTCAGTCATCATCAACGACAACCAGTTTGATGATCCCACTTGCTGGAAGTGGTGTGTTTACTACGCGTCAAATTTACCCATTCACACTGGGAGCTAACATTGGTACAACCATTACTGCTTTATTAGCGGCCACATCAATTACAGGGCCTATGGCTGAGGTTGCGCTAACAATTGCATTGGTACACGTTATGTTTAATGTATTTGCAGTTGCACTTATTTACGGCGTTCCTGTGCTGCGTGAAATACCGCTTAAACTTGCTGAAAAGCTAGCCGAAATTGGTACAAATAATAAATCAGCAGCATTAGGCTATATACTAGGATCGTTCTTTGTGGTGCCTGGTTTAATTGTACTGGCCGTTCGATAAGCAGAAATAAACGTATAAAAGGAATGCGCTATATAATTTATATAGCGCATTTTTTGTTTTACCACTGGTAACTTACAGACAACATGGCATTACGTGGTTTACCTGGGAAGTAACGATCCCCAGTAAAGCTGGTGTAATCGGCGCGCTCAGCGTAGGCAGTGTTAGTTAAGTTTATAATTCGGGCACTCAGTAATAGCTGTGGACTAATTTGCCACTGGCCGCGCAAGCTTAAAATATCGTGGCCTTGATATTCATGTAAGTTTTCAGGGTCGGTAAAGTAGCGGCTAACATAGTGCCATTGCAGCGCAAGGCTAATACTCTCGTTGGCTTGCCAGTTAAAATCGATATTAGCAACCTTTCGAGGTGCGGTATCAATATCGTTACCTTTAATGTTAATGCTGCCAATAACTTGCTCATTCGAGTACGTATGCTTGGCATAGGTGCCTGCAAAATTAACAGATAAGTGCTGATTAAAGCTATGCGCTAATTCAAGCTCAATACCGCGATGCCGAGTTTGGCCGTCATTAACAGTAAAAAAGTCACTGTCGCGGTAGATGGTATTGTGCTTGCTCATCGCATACATCGATAAGCCATAGCGAGTATTGTTGTACACCCCTTTAATACCCATCTCAGCATTATTAGCTATTTCTGCGTCTAAGTCGGCAGTACTTTGCTCGCGTTGTAATTGATAGAGCTCAGCCGCTTGGGGGGCTCGATAGCCTCTTGAAAAGTTAGCGTATAGTGTATTGTTAATATTAAGCTGATAGCTCACACCGAGTTTTGGCGAAAGATTATTAAAGCTATTTTTAGTGCTTTCGGGGCGACTATAACGACAGCCACCAAAACCACATTCGCTGCCATCCTCTTTTGTACGCCCTGCAAGCATATTATTTTGATAGTCATATTGCATGTGCTCATAACGCAGTCCTGCGGTTATAAGCCAATTATTTAGTTGCCAATCAATAGCGGCAAATGGAGCATATAAGGTGGCGTCAACCTGGTAATCGTAATGTTTACCTTGCGGCACTGTGGCTACTAAAAACGCAGAGCCTTGGGTGGGGTTATCTTGGGTTTGTAAAAAATCGGCTTGGGTAAACTCACCATCAAAGCCAAGCTTTAAGTTCGTATTGTCGTTCACATAATGTTGATAAAGCGATTGTAGGCCAAACCCCGTTTGACTGTTTTTTTCGAGCGGAGTACCGGGTAAAAAGTGTTTGAAAAAGTCCATGCTTTGGTCACGAATATAAGGAGTAACAACAAGCGTGTTTTCTCCTAATTGCCAGCTTGCTTTACTCCAAGCCCTGAGCGTTCGGGCTTTTCTAAAGGCGTCAGGATCAAAATTTTGCTGTGCAATATCTTCATCTCTATAGCTTTGAAAGCCACTAATATATCCTGCGGTTTGTTGGTCTAAGTCGGTATAGGTCAACCCCGATATTAAACTTAAGTTGTTGTTAGCGTATCGATGTCGCACATTTATTTTTTGTTGTTTAATGCTTTCATCATCTCGGTAACCGCCATCATCGGTAAAGCTGGCATTAATACCGAACCCTGAATTATCCATAGCATGGCCTGCACGCAATTTATAGCGAGCATAACCGTAAGAGCCATAATCAACACCCAGCAAACCACCACCTTGGGTCGTGTCTGGTGTAATGACGTTAATTACGCCATGCACTGCATTTGAGCCATACAGTGCAGAGCCTGGGCCTTTTAATACTTCAATACGCTTTGCCATCTCACTATGTGCTTCAAACAGCTCATTAATATTACAAAACCCAGCTGCACGAAGTGCAATACCATCTTCAGCAGTTAAAATCCCTCCACAAGCCCCCGTACCAGAAAGCACCTGCGAGCGCAGGGCGGGTAAATACTCTTGACCATTACCACGTTGTACATTGGCACCTGCAACGCGTTGCAGTGCTTCTTCTACATGGGTAGGGGCAATAAGCTCAAGCTGTGATTCGCTTAAGACACTGATCACCAAAGGTAATGGGGTGGAAAGCGCTTCACTACGTGATGCTGTGGTGGTGATACGTTCAATTGATTGCGCGGTATCTTCAGCACACGCACTATTAATTAAACTTAACTGACTGCATAACAATAAAGGGGGTAAATAGTAATATTTCATAAATTCCAGCACATCGGCAATTTGATAAGTTTAGGGTAGGGGATTTTGTGAATTGGTTAAAGCACACTCAACCTATAAACCCGATAAGTAATCGATAAAACAATACAAAAAATACCCGGAAAAACTAAAGTGAGCACTGAGTAATGTTTAAATAGCAATACGCCTACCACTCCACCGGTTAAAAAACCGGCAATAATTAATACAAAGACCAAGCATTTTCTATTGTCAAAAGCTTCTCCTTTTAGGGCTTTA
The DNA here is from genome assembly GCF_001661605.1 of Pseudoalteromonas sp. MQS005. Taxonomy (NCBI): domain Bacteria; kingdom Pseudomonadati; phylum Pseudomonadota; class Gammaproteobacteria; order Alteromonadales; family Pseudoalteromonadaceae; genus Pseudoalteromonas; species Pseudoalteromonas sp. MQS005. The sequence goes on from NZ_LYRQ01000001.1 coordinate 192,723, forward strand.
CCAAACATCAAACCCAAATCGGTAAAAATACCGGTTAAATGAGTGGTACGCACTACAGCACCGCTGTAGTTAGTGGCTAAAGCATTTTGTAAGCCGCAGGCGGCAGAGGCGAGTGTAAGTGAGTAAGGATACGAATGTTGAAGTAGCTGTGCGCTTACCAGTAGTAAAATACCCTCAATAAATAAGAGCGTATCGTAATGGCGGCCTAGCTTAAGTGAACCGCCTGAAAGCATTAAGCCTGTTAATGCCGAGCCAAATATAAAACTCAGTACAATCGCAATTAAAAATAACGCTGCATTGATGTTGGTAGTAAGTTCAATAGCTAATGAGGTAATCGACCCCGAAACATGAGAAATTGCTTGCTGTTCAAATCCTAATAAGCCTACAGCGTTTACCATACCGGCAATAAAAGCGAGGGTAAATGCACCATATTCAACCCACTTAGGTAGTTTTGTAAACATCCTTTAAGCCCCAGTTTCAGTATGTAGGTTTATCATACACTTAATTAAAGTTAATAAATAAAAAGAGGTTATATTTTTAACATCACAACCAAGTGATGATCGCTAAATTTAACTTTTGCGTATTAACCCAATTTGGAATAAATATGTTTAACCAAGAACAGCAATCACGGATTATAGAAATGGCATGGGAAGATAGAACACCGTTTGAAGCCATTGAAAATCTTTATGGGCTAAATTACTCTCAATTAGTTAATTTTATGCGTGACCACATATCTAGTGGCTCATTTAAAGTGTGGCGTAAGCGCCATGCCGGGCGTAAAACTAAACACCTAAAGTTGCGCGACCCCGCGATTATGCGCAGTCATTGTAAAACACAGTACAAACAGCGCTAACTTTAGGGTTTCATGTGTTGTTCAGGCTTAAGCGTTAATAATCTTCAGTAATAACCACACTGGAGAACAGCCATGAAAACACTAATAAGTATTTTATTAATGGTTTTTACGCTAACGGCAACAAACGCATTTGCAGTGCCTCACAAAGACAAACATGAAAATAAGCATGCTAATAAACACCACTGGAAAAAGCATAAATATAACCAATACCATGACAAAAAACGAATCTCTAAAAAACAAGCAAGGCATTTAATTCGCCAAGGGTGGACTCCACCAGGATGGCACACCCGTTATCATCAAGGCGATATCCTCGAGCGTGATATTTATAAGCGTGCTAGAGTAATAGACCGAGAACGAGGCACGGTGCGAATAGAAGTTGATCGCACTATTATTCATCTAGTGCACGACACTCGTGAAATACTCTCTATTTTACAGCGCTATTAGGATTTATAAATGCTCACTGTATTGGTCATAGTTACTGGCTTGTTGTTATTAATAACCTTATTACCCCTGTCATACAGTCAGCATTACTTGATACGTAGTTGCGACTTTGTGCGCTTGCAGGTGTGCTACCTAGCAAGCGCTGTAATTATCGTTGCACTAATAGGTATGTGGCAAATCGACTTTATTGCATACTCATTAATAGCGGCTGTTGCTTTAATTATTTGTGCGCTTCAAGCTAAGTGGATTTATCCCTACACTTGGTTTGCTAAAAAAGAAGTATTAACAGCGCCAAAAAGTAGTGATCATAGCATCAGAATCTTATCCGCTAATGTACTGATGTCGAATCGACATAGTGAGCAGTTAATCAACTTAGTCGATAAATATCAGCCCGATTTACTTATCACCTTAGAAAGCGATAGTTGGTGGCAAGATAAATTGTCCGTGCTTAAAAAAAACTACCCTTATCAAGTACAGTGCCCAAAAGATAACCGCTACGGCATGCATGTCTTTAGTAAATTTAACATACTCGATGCACAAATTTGTGAACTCATAGAAGATAATATTCCCTCTATTCATATTTTGTTTGAAAATCATCAAGGGCTAAAAATGCAAGGCCACTTTATTCATCCTGCCCCACCGAGCCCAACAGAAAAAGATTCATCGCGTCCGCGCGATAGCGAACTAATAATGGTGGCTAAAGCGCTTAAAAATCCAAGCCGCCCGACGATAGTCGCCGGCGATTTAAATGATGTAGCTTGGTCACGCAGCACCCGTTTATTTATGCAAATCAGTGGCTTTTTAGACCCCCGTAAAGGCCGTGGTTTTTTTAACACTTTTCATGCTGGTTACTTTTTTATGCGCTGGCCGCTCGATCACTTATTTCACTCTACAGGTTTTACTGTAAAGCGTATCAAACGTCTTGCTAAATATGGCTCCGATCACTTTGCTCTGCTTACCGAACTTGTTTATGAAGATGCTAATCAGCAATCCCTAGAAACAAAACCAAGTGAGCAAAAGCAGCAAGATATACAAGAGCTTGCTATGAGCAAAGCCGATAAACGTAAAGTGCCTAGGTTTGAAAAAGGCTAGATGAAGTACAGATGTTAGGTTAAAGGCTTTAGGCGAAAGGCAAAATTAATACATTAGGGTCGTGCTTTTAAATTTGCGGGATTTTATATAGCGAGCTACTTAGTTGAGTGTTAATTAACAAAGAGATTCATTATGTTTAATGAAATTATCGACTTTTGGTTTGCAGAGCTTGAGCCTAAGCAGTGGTGGCAAAAAGATGAGGCGTTTGATTTGATGATTCAGGCTCGTTTTGGCCAATTACACCAGCAAGCGAGTGCGAGTGAGTTATTTCAATGGCGTGAGAGTGCATTAGGCAGCCTAGCTGAAATTATCGTGCTTGATCAGTTCTCGCGAAATATTTATCGTGACAAGCCAGCATCATTCGCCTGTGATTCAATGGCTTTAGCGTTAGCACAATCGGCCATTACAAAAGGGTTTGATAAGAAGTTGACGGATGAGCAGCGAGTATTTTTGTATATGCCTTTTATGCACAGCGAATCGCAGTTAATTCATAAGGAAGCAGTCCGGCTATTTAAGGCGTTAGGTATTCAAAATAACTTAGACTTTGAGTATCAACATAAAGCGATTATCGATAAATTTAATCGTTACCCGCATCGTAATAAAATACTGGGGCGGGAGTCTACAGAAGAAGAACGCGAGTTTTTAAAACAGCCCAATTCAGGTTTTTAGATTCATCAGGCAAAAAAACACCGCGTTTATTACAAGCGCGGTGTTTAGTTTTATTAACCAGATACCTGATATTAGCTATTAATCATGATGTTTTTAACATTCACAAACTCGCGAATACCAAAGCCGCCATGTTCTCTGCCATAGCCACTGTCTTTAACACCGCCAAATGGTAGGTTCGGTTGTGCCAGTCCGTAACCGTTTATGTTGATCATACCGGTATCAAAATGCTTTTTAGCCAGCTCAATGGCTTTTTTCTCATCTTTTGAAAAGATACCGCCGCCTAGTCCATAACGGGAGTCGTTGGCAATACGCATAGCGTCATCATTATCTTTGGCTTTAATCAAAGATGCCACAGGGCCAAATAATTCGTCATCGTATGCAGGCATCCCTGGTGATAAATTTTCTAACACGGTAGGTGGGTAGTAATAGCCTGTTTGCTGCGGAATTTCGCCGCCTACAATTACTTTTGCGCCTGCATTTACCGAGTCTTGCACTTGCTGATGAATTTTGTCGCGTAAATCTTCGCGTGCCATAGGACCCAGTTCCGTATCTTTATCCATAGGGTCGCCCATTTTAATTGCTTTAAATTGCTGGCTCAGCGCTTCTTTAAAGTCATTGTATAATGAGTCAACTACCACAAAGCGCTTGGCAGCCACACAGGTTTGCCCATTGTTAATAATACGGCCTTGTAAACAGGTTTTAACTGCTAGTGCAAGGTCGGCATCATCAAGTACAACATAAGCATCGTTACTGCCAAGCTCCAATACCGTTTTTTTAACGTGCTTACCGGCCTGCTCAGCTACTTTTTTACCTGTGCCATCACTTCCTGTGAAGGTAACGCCACTAATGTGTTTATGAGAGATAAGTGCGCTGGCTGTTTTTCCGTCAATTAGTAAGTTACTAAAGCAATGCTCAGGGAACCCAGCTTGTTTAAATAAGGTATCTATTTTTTCTGCCATACCAAATACATTGCCCGCGTGTTTTAATACCGTGGTATTACCCGCCATAATATTTGCGGCACTGTATCTAATAACTTGATAAAGTGGGAAGTTCCATGGCTGAATACCTAGCAACACGCCAGTGGGGCGATAACTTATAATTGCACGACCGCCTTGCATATCGCGTTCTTCGTCGCTCAGCATATCGGCGCCATGTTCTGCGGTATAACGGCAAATGTCAGCACAAAGCTGCACTTCTTGAAAGCCTTGTTCGTACACTTTACCCATTTCTTCGGTCATCAGTTTAGCAAGCGCTTCTTTTTGCTCTTCAAATAAAGAGGCTAGCTTATTCAGGTATTTAGCGCGCTCAGTAAACGAGGTTAATCGCCATGTTAAGTATGTTTCATGAGACTTTTCGATCACTTGTTCTGCTTGAGCTTGAGAAAGCAGCGTATAGCTATTGATGACTTGCTCGGTTGCGGGATTGATCGTATCTACTGTGTTACTCATTTTACCTCCTAACAAATTATGTAATAGGGTAGGTGCAAAACCAAAGCCAGTTGGGCGATAGTTTATAAAAATTCATAACTTTTTGTTAATAATGGTTTTTATATTACTTTATACAAAAATCTAGATTTTGTTTGTTCGTTGTTTTTGCTATGGTTCTGTAAATACTGCAAGTTGTTGAAAAAGTTACAGGGAGTAGTTAGATGATACAGTCATTGTTTAATATCGATTTACCTCTTATTCAAGCGCCTATGGCGGGCGTACAAAACGTTGAATTGGCTGCAAGCGTTTGTGAAGCTGGCGGGCTAGGGTCGTTGCCTTGCGCTATGTTATCGCCAGCACAGTTAGTTGAACAGCTCGACTTACTTACTCAAAAAACAGATAAACCATTTAATCTAAACTTTTTTTGTCACACGGTTACTGATTACACCAGCCAACAAAAGCAGCAATGGCATAATATGCTTACCCCTTATTTTACAGAGTATGAAATTGACCCGCAAAGTTTAACCGCAGGGGCATCCCGTCAGCCTATAAACCAAGCCGTTGTTGATATTATTGCACCCTATAAACCGGCGGTTGTGAGTTTTCATTTTGGTTTACCTAAGCACGCTATTGTGGCGCAAATAAAAAGCTGGGGCACTAAAGTAATTTCAACGGCGACCACTTTAGATGAAGCTATTTGGCTCAGTGAAAATGGCGCTGATGCTGTTATTGCTCAGGGTTTAGAAGCTGGAGGGCATCGAGGGCATTTTTTATCAATGGATTTAAGCTTACAACAAACCACTGAGCAGTTAGTTAAGCGTTGTGTTGAGCATTTATCATTACCGATTATTGCTGCAGGAGGTATTGCAACGCCAGATGATGTAAAGCATATGAAAGCGCTGGGAGCCAGTGGAGTTCAAGTTGGTAGCGCTTATTTATTATGTAAAGAGGCAAAAACATCTGCTTTACATCAGCAAGCTATTTTAGAGCAGGCTCAAGATAGCACCGCACTAACTACTTTGTTTTCAGGTCGAGCTGCGCGGGGTATTCAAAATCGCGTCATGCTCGAGTTAGGTACTATGCCTGAGGGCGTGCCTTCGTTTCCTCACGCTAGTAGCGCAATAACTGCATTAAGAACATGCGCTGAAAAAGCAGGCCAAAGTGATTTTTCGCCTTTATGGTGTGGTCAAAAGTATGTGCCTCGGGTGGGGGTATCAGCTGCGGATATTACGCATATTTTAATGGAAAAATGGTAATGTTTAATGTCTGATAACCCACTTTTATCGCTTGGCGATAGTTATGAAGTGCTTATAAATAAGCTTAAAACACAATTGGCAGGTATTTACCCTCAACAGCTTGTCGCGCGCAATACCGTGTTATTGCCCCAAGGCGATGTACAGCGTTATGGCTATTTAATTGTGGAGGGGGTTTTAGGTGCTATTCATGATGATATTGATGGCGGGCAAAAATGCAAAGAGTTTTATTTTAAAAATGAGTTTGCATTGCTGTTTGCCAATTGGATGACCTCAAGCCCCGCTTTTTACCAATTAAAAGTAATTAATGAGGCAAGTGTAATTAAAGTACCGCTAACACTATTTGAGCAAGCACAGTACCAACTCATTAAGCAGCAACTCATTGCGCAGCAACTAATATTTAAAGAAGCCAAAGAAGCATTTTTATTACTCAACAGCCCCGAGCAGCGATACTGTTACTTGCTTAAACATAAACCGCATTGGTTGGCGCAGTTAAGCTTAAGCCAAGTGGCTATGTATATAGGTATTTCGGCCATTTCGTTATCACGAATTCGTAAGCGACTTAACTTAAGTTAAGTGCTGTTTATATAAAGCACTATACACTCCTCATTTTTATGCCTTAAGTGCCTTGGAGTGTTATGTTTTTAATTGCCCAATCATTGGTTGCCGTCGCGACTTTACTCGACTTAGCTTCATTTCAGTTTAAGTCCCGACGCATTATCTTATGTTGTTTATTTACCTCTGTGTTATTAACCTCAGTCCACTTTTTTATTTTGGGTTATAACAGTGCCGGCTGCTTAATGCTTATTGCCGCGTTACGTTATTTTTACTGTATATACTTTAAGCATACTTGGGCCATGTTTGGATTTATGGCAGTGAGTTGTTTAGCCGTTTATTTAACATGGCAAGATTGGTTTAGTGGCTTTGCGCTGGTGGCGACATTAATACAAACCATTGCTTCATTTCAAAATAGAGACTTGCACTTGAGGTTATGTATGGTGGTGGGAACCTCTTTTTGGATAACGCATAATATTTTTGCTGGCTCCCCTGTGGCAATAATTATGGAAAGCCTATTTTTAAGTAGTAACTTATTTGGTTTATATCGATTTTATATTAGTAAAAAAGTCTTGCTGAACCTCAAGTAGGAACGTAAAATGCAGCAATGTAAACTTATTAAAAGAACTGTTTGGCAATTTCTTTTAATAAAAAGGTTTCTCGAATAATCGACAATCCTTGTTTATCGCTATTAGCTAATGTGCGTTCGTTGTGAGCTATCGCCTCAAAAATATTTACCCATTTAGCTTGCATACCATTTTGTTGCTCATAGTGCTCAAGCTGTGCTTGTCCTAGTTGTTCGTTAATTTCGCATACATAACAGTATGACTTTATATGAATAATATCAAAGTCATCTTTGTACCAAGGACGATATTCTTCATAGAGGCCAAACTCACTGCAGATTTTTATATTTTGCGCGCCAGTTTCTTCATTAAGCTCTCTGATAAGTCCTTGTTCAATGCTTTCGTGTAAGTCTACGCCACCACCGGGTAAACTAAAATCGTCATAGCGCTGAGTGTACATTAATAAAATGTACTGCTGTTTAAATACAATTGCGCGAGCAGTAGGGCGAGTAAACTGACGACCTTGAGTAATATTAATAGTGGGGTGAATAGTGGTTTTTAATAGGCGCATAACGACTCCAGCAATAAAGGTAAATTATATCAGTTGGTTGTATTAATTACTTCATTGTTAAAAAGTAATTAACTGAAAAGATTGTTAATTTAAGCGTTTATACATATATCTGTAGTTATAATGGCGAACTATTAAAAAATAAAATGTCATTGTTTTAGTCCTGCTCTGAATACCTTTCATTTGTTTAAAGGGGTGAGTAGAATAATAAAAAAGCATAGGGATTAATCATGTTAAATATACTTTTAGTTGATGACGACATCGAATTTAGTGATGTTATTTGTCACATTGTTGAGTTTCTTGGGCATAATATTCAAACTGCGACCAGTTTAGAAGAAGCGCATCAGTGGTTTGAGAATAATTCCTTTGATCATGTATTACTGGATTTCATGTTACCCGATGGCAGTGGCTTGCATTTATTAGATCATTTAAAAATGATTGGTCAATCTCCTAAAGTCACTCTTATTTCAGGTCACCCATCGGTTAAGGGGATTTTAGCCGATATGTGTGAGCCCAATGTAACGCATTTATTAAAGCCGCTGCAGCGAGAAGATTTAGAACTGGTTTTAAACGGTCCTAAAAAAACTGTTAAAAAAGCTAAGAAAAACGCTATCACCCATCATTTTGATACCTTAATTGGTGAATCTGAGGCAATGCAAAAGCTCTATACTATGATAGAGCGTGTTGCTAAAACACAGGCTAACGTAATGTTAGTAGGTGAAAGTGGTGCCGGTAAAGAAGTGGTTGCACAAGCGATTCATAATGCCAGTCAATGCGAAGGACCTTTAGTTGCTAGCAACTGTGGCGCCCTTTCAAAAGAGCTTATTGGCAGTGAATTATTTGGTCATGAAAAAGGTGCCTTTACAGGGGCGATAGCCCGCAAAGAGGGCGTGTTTGAACAGGCAAATGATGGCACCTTATTTTTAGATGAAGTCACTGAAATGCCCATTGGCATGCAGCCTAATTTATTGCGCGTATTAGAAACAAAAAAAGTAACAAGGGTAGGTGGCAACCGAGAAATTCCAACTAACTGCCGCGTTATTTCTGCGACCAACCGTTCTTTAATCGATTTAGCCCAAAATAATATTTTACGTGAAGATATATACTTCAGGCTTGCCGTATTTCCTATTGATATACCGCCATTACGTGAACGAAAAGACGATATTCCATTATTGGCAAAAGTCTTTTTAGAGCAGTTAAATGACGAAAATGGCACTGCTTTTAGCTGGACGAACGAGCAACTTAAAGAGCTGCAAACGTACGACTGGCCAGGTAATGTACGTGAACTTCGTCATGCAATTCATCGCGCTTTTATTATGAGCGATCCACAAACAAGCGATGTGGCACTGCCTGATAACCTAGAGTCACCTTTTTCACGAGTAAATAATCAAGCTCAGGAAAATCAGGTTTCTGCAGGACAAACCATTGAAGAAGTTGAAAAAGAGCTTATTCATGCAACACTCGATAAAGTACAAGGTAATAAAACATTGGCTGCACAAATGTTAGGTATAAGTACTAAAACGCTTTATAACCGCCTTAACGCATATGGTGGCATTGGCGAATATAAATAAAACAACATGAGGATAGTATGGCATTAACTAAACAAATAAAGCCTTTAAACGAATTAGTACATGATGCGCGGGCACCGTTAAATCGTATTTCAATGAATGCTGAGCTTATCAAGCTAGTACTTGAAAACGATATGCCCGTCGAAAAAGCACTCGAGGCACTCGATAAAATAATTGTTAATTGCCAAGCATGTAGTGACAGTTTACAGCTTATTTCAGACTCAAAATAATAAAAACCAGGACGATAAATGATTAAACGCAAACAGCAAGGCAAAGCAAATGTTATATGGGCGTTATTTATCTCCATAATACTATGCATTATTGTAGGTAATGCATTTTTAGCGGTTAATACCATACAAGGCTTAACGCGTACTCAGCAAAGTTTAGATAATACTAATATGCTAAGTACAGCCATTGAGCAAATGCATCTCTCTGTAGTGCAGGCTGAATCAGGGCAGCGCGGGTATTTATTAACGCAGGACGATGATTACTTAGCTCCATATTACGATGCGGTTGCACAAATTGAATCGCAAACCGATTATGTTCGCTCTTTAAACTCTGAAATTGAGGGGCAAGCTGAGCGTATTGCAACGTTAATTTTATTAGTTGATAGTAAAATTGCTGAGCTTAAAAGCACAGTTCAATTAGCATTAAATGACAAAGAAGAACGTGCAATGCTCATACTCAACTCTCATAAAGGGCGTGACCTATACCGAGAGATTCGTGTACTTGTTAATGATATCCAAGATCGTGAGCTGTTATTTAAAGTCAGTCACTTTTCTAAATTAGCGCAAATAAAAAACGAGGCAAAAATCACTTTTGCAATTACAGCCATCACGAGTGCTTTACTTATTGGTGGTATGTTTTTACTTGCGCGGCTTAACTTAAAAAATGCGGCGGTATATCGAGCTGAGCTCGAAATGCAAAACGAAACCTTAGCCAGTAAAGTGACCGAACGTACCCAAGAACTTACGTTATATTCTGATGAGTTGAGTCGCAGTAACCGAGAGTTAGAAGAGTTTGCTTTTGTTGCCAGTCATGACTTGCAAGAGCCGCTAAGAAAAATCCAAGCATTTAGTGATCGGCTTGAAAGCATGTTTAAAGACGAGTTGGGCGAAAAAGGCGCAGATTACATTGCCCGCATGAAAAATGCCGCACAAAGGATGTCTAATTTAATTAATGATTTATTAGAGTTCTCTCGAGTAACAACTCGAGGTAAAGATTTTACCGACACCAATCTAAATAGCATACTTAATGATATTTTAAGCGATTTAGAAATAGCCATTGATGAATCTAATGCGCAAGTGATAACGGTTGATATGCCAATCATTCAGGCTGATCCGAGTCAAATGCATCAGCTGTTTTTAAACTTAATTTCAAATGCAGTGAAGTTTAGAGCGCCTAACGTAAACCCTGTTATTGATATTAGCTTTGAACGAATTAGCGAGTTTAGTGAAGACCATAATAGTAAAGTAAGTTGGCATGTCATTACCGTAAAAGATAATGGTATCGGCTTCTCTGATGAGTACGCGGATAAAATATTTGTGCCATTTCAGCGTTTACATGGGCGTTCTCAATATAAAGGAACCGGCATTGGATTATCTGTGTGTCGCAGAATTGTAGAGCGACATGGCGGAACTATTACAGCAATAAGCACCCCTAACGAAGGCGCAACCTTCATTATTAAACTACCTGTGGATGCAGAGTTATTCACATTACAAGGAGAGGCATAATATGCCATTAACAAGCGTAAAACCCATTACCATTTTAATGGCAGACGATGATGAAGATGATCGTTTATTAACCCAAGATGCCCTCGCTGAAAGTCGCGTTTTAAATGAATTACACTTTGTTGAAGACGGTGTAGAGCTTTTAGAGTATTTAGAGCGTAAAGGGAAGTTTCAAGATAAAACCCTGTCACCAAGACCTGGTTTAATTTTACTTGATTTAAACATGCCGAGAATGGATGGCCGCGAAGCACTTGAAGCTATTAAGGCAAATCCAAACCTAAAAGGCATTCCAGTGGTAATTTTAACCACATCTAAGCAAGAAGAAGACATGGTTAAAGGTTATAACCTAGGCGCTGCGTCTTACATAACTAAGCCGGTTACGTTTGACGGGTTAGTTGAGTTGATGAAAACACTAGGTAAATACTGGGTTGAGTTTGTAGAGCTACCAAGCACGTTTAACGATTAAGCATACTATTAAAACAGGAGAGGCTATGTTAGCAAAGGCAACGAAACTGCTATTGGTTGAAGACGATGAAGATGATTATATTTTAACTCGTGACTATTTAGAGCAGCTCAGTTCCCATGTGTTTGACATAGAGTGGATAACTTCTCCTGAGCAGGCGGTGGAAGTGTTGAGTAAAAATCAACATGATATTTGCTTGCTTGATTATCGCTTAGGGGCCTCAGATGGCTTAAGTGTTTTAAAGCAAGCGATTAAGAATGGCTTTTGTGGGCCTATTATCATGTTAACGGGGCAATCTAACGATGCCCTCGATTCGGCTGCGCTTGATGCTGGTGCGGTTGATTACTTAGTTAAAAGTGAAATGAGTGGTAGCCGGTTTGCCCGTTCTATTCGTTATGCATTAGCGCGCCGCGATGTAGAAGATGAGCGGGTGGAGCGTTTAAAAGCGGAGGCTGAAAACCGTTCAAAAGACCGCTTTTTAGCGCATTTAAGCCACGAACTGCGAACTCCCTTGTCGTCTATTTTAGGCTATACCGAACTACTTATGCTCAGTGATTTTAGCAAGCAAGCTGAAAATGAGTTGGGCGTTATTTATCGTAATGGCAAACACTTATTGAGCTTACTGAATGATGTTTTAGATTTATCTAAAATTGCGGTCGATAAGCTTGAGCTAAGCTTGGGGGATGTTAATCTTGATAGCCTAATGGCCGACGTGTTTACGTTAATGCGTGTATCAGCCCTTGATAAAGGCTTATCATTAAAATTTGAATCACTGGAGCCTTTGCCATTAGTTATTCGTGTAGATGCTACTCGGGTACGACAAATTCTCATTAACCTGATCAATAATGCGATAAAATTTACCGAGCAAGGCGAAATTATCGTTAACGCATGGACAGAGACGGTGGCTGAACGTGAAATGCTCTTTTTTAGCATTAAAGATTCAGGCTTGGGTATTGCTCCAGAAAAACAAGCACTCATCTTTAAGCCTTTTGAGCAAATTGCCGATGTAGAGTCGCGCTCAGTAGGTGGTGCGGGCTTGGGATTAGCTATTTGTTCTGAGCTACTTAGTCGTATGCAGGGTACTATTTCATTAGATTCTTATGTAGGTGAGGGCTCAACGTTTACCATTTCCTTATACCCTGGTGATATCAGACAGGTAGAGCGCAATTTATTAAAACTTGATTTAACCCCCAACATGCAGCAAAAAGTAGCGCCATGCGAAGTAAGTGGCAAAGTGTTGGTGGTGGATGACTTACGCGATTTACGCGTGTTAGTTGGCCATTTAATTGGCTCAGCGGGTGCAGATGTAGATTATGCTGATAATGGCAAACAAGCGCTTGATAAGGTTAAAAAGCAACTCGCAGAGGGCCGCGCCGCTTACGATATTATATTTTTAGATATTCATATGCCGGTTATGGGCGGAAAAGAAGCAGCGATTGAACTTAGAAAGTTAGGGTTTAAAGGGGCGATTATTGCTTTAACCGCGGCCACCATGAAAGGCATTCATAACGAACTAACCGCGCTAGGGTTTGACGATATGATTGCTAAACCTGTGGATTCCAACTTACTTTACCAATGCTTAGAGTCAGCGCTGGGGGAAAAAACACAACGTGTTTCATCGATACAGCCAACGCCAAAACATAATACTAATATAAAGCGATTTTTATTAGTGGAAGACGATGCTGATGCCGGACAAATTACTCAGTTATTATTAGAAAGTTTGGATGTAGACACGGATATAGCAACAAGTGTCAAAGACTGTAAGGCGACGCTTGAGCATAACAGTAATTACGACAAAGTATTACTCGATATGCATTTACCCGATGGTTCAGGTTTAGAGCTTGCTGGGTTTATTAAAGAACACTATCCTGATATTCAACGAGTTATTATTAGTGGAATGGAGCCTGATGCCGTACACATTAGGCAGCTAGAAATAGAGCAAGTTTTGCTTAAACCAATAAACTTGGCGCTATTAAGTAAACTTGTTTAACGCCACTATTTGCCAATTTATATAATAATTAGCTAGGTAATATTAACGACCGATTGGCGTATGACTAATTCGGGCTGAAATAAAGTTTGAATAGGCTGTACGCTTTTTTGATATACATGGCTCAGTACCCACTGTGCAGCTACTTTACCCATTTCATCTATTGGGTAATTAATAGTGCTTAAAGGGGGGTATACATGGCGGGTAAAGAACACGTTATCGTAGCCTATTATTGAAAGTTGTGCGGGTAGTTCAATGCCATGCTCTCTGGCACTGACCATTGCACCCGTTGCCATTTCGTCATTGGCGCAAACTAAGGCAGTAATGGCGGGGTTATTTTTATAAAGAGCAGAAAATCCTTCGTAGCCGCTGTCCTCTATAAAGTCACCTTCATACAAACTGTTTTCATCAAACTCAATGTCGTGTTCAGCAAGTGCTTGTTTATGTCCGTTTAAACGCTCTTGGGCGTCTTTTTTCCATAAAGGGCCGCTAATGTAAGCAATGTTTTTGTGACCAGACTCAAGAATGTATTTAGTCGCTAAATAGCCCCCTTTAACATTATCAAGAATAATACAGCGATCGGCGAGCTCAGGAATATGGCGATTGAGTAAAACAAATGGTGTTTTACCTTTGCTCAGCTTTATTAAATATTCATCGCTAACCGCTTCAACATGCAAAATAAGTGCATCACAATTACGGCTAATTAAAAACTCTATGCCTTGTTGTTCTCGCTCTGCGTCACTGTGCCCTGCGGTAATAATAACGTGTTTACCTTGTTTTCTGAGGGTGTTTTCTATGCCGCTCATCATAGGGCCATAAAAAGGACCTTTTAACTCAGAAACCAATAAGCCAGCACTATTAGAGCAATTAGAGGCCAGTGATTGCGCAATAGAATTTGGGCGGTAGCCTAATTCTTCCATCGCTAAAGTCACTTTTTTTCTGGTTGCATCACTTACGTTTGCATTGTTGTTCATTACTCTTGAAACAGTGGCAAGTGATACCCCTGCAAGCTTTGACACCTCATAAATGGTGGCCATACTATTCCTTGTTACAAATTACTTTTTTGTGTTAAATCGGCGGTGATTTTTTTTATGGTTTTGTTATCTAAGTTGTATTTAGTCATTATTAAAGCCACAAGTATACTGCCAATAGCAGGGTAGAGTGTAAATGAGGTTAAAATACCGCTTTTAGTTGCTTCGCTTAATTCTACATTGGCTTGATACTGATAATACGCAAGTAACCAACCCGCTATAGCGCCGCCTAATGCGAGCCCCAATTTGATAAAAAATACCACGCTTGCATAAACCAATCCTGTGAGTCGTTGACCATTTTGCCAAACTCCGTAGTCAATAGCATCTGCCATTTTTGCCCACAATAAAGGTGTCGCCATTTGAGTGAAAAAGCACCATAAAAAATACATTAAAAAGGCGAGTAAAACTTGCTCATTAGGGACAAAAAAAGCAAAACAGCTCAATATGGCAGAAATATATTGCAGATAAATATAAGCCGTTTTTTTATCTAAGCGTTTACTTAAAGGTTGCGCACACGCACAGCCTATAATATTACCGACCATACCTAAAGTCACAAATTCGGTGATTAAATCTTCTTTTCCAAGAACATACTTTACATAGTAAATAGCTAATGTCGTGCGCAGCACCATACTGGTCAATAATATCAGTGCTGCCATACACAATATTTTAAACGGCTGATTTTGCCATAAAACGTGAAGTTGTGTTTTTAAAGATAATTTATGTGGTGGATTGATCACCCGCTCTTTGGTGTAACGAAAACAAATTAGAAATAACACTACACCTAGGCAACTCATAACCAGCATGGTGAGTTGATAGCCCAACTCGTTATTACCCTCCCCAAACCACTTTACTAAAGGTAAAGTGCAGCTCGTAACCAATAACCCCCCCAGCATGCCAAACACAAATCGATATGATTGAATAGAAACCCGTTCGTTAGGATTGCTACTGAGTACGCCGCCAAGTGCCGAATAAGGAATGTTAATTGCGGTATAAACCAACATTAGCAAGGTGTAGGTAACGAACGCGTAAATAATTTTGTTGCCGTCATCCATCGCGGGGGTAGTAAAGGTAATCACGCTTATAACAGCAAAGGGGATGGCAAGCCAAAGTAGGTAAGGTCGGTAGCTACCGTATTTTGTATGAGTGGCATCGGTCAGGGCGCCCATTATTGGGTCTGTAACTGCATCAATGACTCTGACGACTAAAAAAAGGGTACCAACAACAGCAGGCGAAATACCAAAAATGTCGGTGTAAAAAAAGGTTAAAAATAGCATTACGGTTTGAAAAATAATATTACTGGCCGTGTCACCTAGGCCATAAGCTATTTTTTCTTTTTTACTCAGCATAAAAGCCACTCATTATTATTTTTGGCGCTGTTTAAGAAAATCACGATACGCAATTGCGCTTTGTTTTAAGGTGCGTTGTTGAGTTTGGTAATCAACATAGACTAGCCCAAAGCGTTTTTCATAGCCATAGGCCCATTCAAAATTATCCATTAAACTCCATGCAAAGTAGCCTTGCACATTAACGCCTTGCTCAACGGCATTATGAACGGCATTAAGGTGTGTATGGTAGTAATTGATTCGATGTATGTCATCTACTTTTCCATCTATTAATACATCGGCCATCGCTGCACCGTTCTCAGTTATATATACTTTGGGTAGCGTGTAACGATCATTTAATGAAAGTAGGAGTTCACACAATCCCTGTGGGTATATTTCCCAGCCCATATCAGTGGTGGCAATATTCTCTAAAGGAGCTTCGCTAAACCAATGATCTGGCGTATTTTTGTAATGGATACGAGTATAGTAATTAACCCCTAAAAAATCGATTTTTTGGCTAATTATTGCCATGTCGCCATTTGCAACATCAGGTTTTGCATCATTTGCAAGCTCCTTAATCACTTCAGGGTAGCGGCCTTCCAGCACTGCCTGAATATACCATTGGTTATGATAGTCATCAGCTAATTTAGCAGCGCGTTCATCGTCAGGAGTAAATGGATAGGCAGGGCTAAAATTAAGCACAATACCGGCCTCTATCTTAGGGCAGTTTTTGCGTATCACTTGCATCGCAAGTCCATGGGCTAGTAGTAAATGGTGCGCCGCTTGGCGTCCTGCTTTTTGACTTTTTATGCCTGGTGCATGTACCCCTATTTCATAGCCTAGGTAGGCACTACAAAACGGTTCGTTTAAGGTCGCATAAGAATCCACTAAGCCCTCTAGTTGCTGAGTTACTATATGAGCGTAATGAGCAAATTGGTAAGCTGTATCGCGGTTGAGCCAACCACCGTTGTCTTCTAAATGTTGTGGCAAATCCCAGTGATATAAAGTGACATAAGTTTTAATATTGCGTGCTTTAAGAGCTTGTAGTAATGACTTATAGAACGCCATGCCCTGAATGTTTAAACTTCCATCTTGGTGTAAAACGCGCGGCCAAGAAATAGAAAGTCGATAGGCATCAACGGCTAAATCGGCAATCATTTGAACGTCTTGTTGCCAATATTTTACATGCTCACAGGCGTGATTGCCGTTACTGTTATCTGCAATGGTGTTTGGTTTGCTACAAAAAGTATCCCAAATACATGGTAGGCGCGTGTTGTGGCTTCCCTCTATTTGAAAAGAGGCCGTGGCAACACCAAAAATAAACGGCGATTTTAAAAGGGCTGACGTGCCTGGCAAAGAAATTGTTTTAAACACAATGAGATACGTCCTTAAGCTTGCAATAATAATGCGCTTTACCGTAATTAGCTAAGCAATAGAAATTGTATAATACAGCAATGTAAGCGCTTACAATATTATTTGTAAATAAATTGATAAATTTTCTCTGTATGCTATAAATGTAAGCGCTTACATTTGGTGTTGCAACTATTATCTGCATTTTAAGTTTTACTAAACGCAATTAAATAGAGGTAACAATCTGATAATTATAAATAATTAGAGATTATACTATGGCACATATCACACAGCCACTACCGGCAGCAGAAAACAGCCAAAAACCAGGGTCTACACACACCTTTGCGTTAACATCGCTTACGACCTTGTTTTTTATGTGGGGTTTTCTTACTTGCCTGAACGATATTTTAATTCCGTATTTAAAGGGAATGTTCTCCCTTAATTACACCCAAGCAATGTTGGTACAATTTTGTTTTTTTGGTGCCTACTTTGTTATGTCAATTCCTGCAGGAAAACTCGTTAGTAAAATAGGTTACCAATTTGGTATTGTTGTTGGTTTGGTTGTTGCTTCGATAGGGTGTGCATTATTCTACCCCGCTGCAGAGGCACATGTTTACGAACTATTTTTACTTGCTTTATTTGTGCTTGCTTCAGGGATCACTATTTTACAAGTCTCTGCTAACCCTTATGTAAGCGTATTAGGGCCTGCAAAAACAGCGTCTTCGCGTTTAACCATGACCCAAGCTTTTAACTCTTTAGGAACAACGGTTGCGCCATTATTTGGTAGTTGGTTGATTTTGTCTGAAATTAGTCAAGCTACAGCCGAACAAGTTAAGTTCCCTTACTTAATGCTCAGTGCAAGTTTACTGACACTGGCTATTATTTTTGCTTTTTTGAAGTTACCTAAACTCGGTAAAGCGATTGATAGTGAAGCTGAAAATCAAGGTGACACTGAGTTTGTTGACTTAGGCAGTGTTTGGAAATATCGCCATCTTATTTTGGGCGCTATTGGTATTTTTGTTTATGTAGGTGCTGAAGTTGCGATTGGTAGCTTTTTAGTCGGCTTTTTAACCCTTGACCATATTGCAGGTTTACCTGAGCAACAAGCTGCACATTATATTAGCTATTATTTTGCAGGTGCAATGATAGGGCGATTTGCTGGCGCTGCGATTATGCAAAAATTAAATGCAGCCAAGGTGTTAGCTTGTCATGGTATTTTGGCCGGTGTGTTAGTGTTAATTGCAATGACAGGTCAAGGTTCACTTGCTATGTGGGCTATTTTATTGGTTGGTCTGTGTAACTCTATTATGTTCCCTACTATTTTTAGTTTAGCGCTTCAAGGCTTGGGTAAATACACCTCACAGGGGTCGGGTATTTTATGCTTAGCGATTGTAGGTGGAGCTATTATTCCATTACTACAAGGTATGCTGGCTGACAATATCGGTGTGCAACTAGCGCTTATACTGCCTATTGGCTGCTATTTATATATTACTTACTTCGCGCTGTTTGGTGCAAAAAAAACAACGTCAACTCGTCTTTGAGTTTTAGGTGAATGCTATGATTATTAAACGAACTTTTTCAGTCACTGCACTGATGCTAGCAGCAATAGCCAGCAGCGGTTGTTCGCAACCCTCTAACAGTGCTAGCGATGCGACAAATCAAAAAGAAATTTGGCCAACAATAGAAACCGGTATTAAAAGCGATGCTCAAATGGAGCAAAAAATCGCAGATATGCTAAAGACCATGACACTAGAGCAAAAAATAGCGCAAATGATCCAACCTGAAATTCGTCATATTACGGTTGAAGATATGCGTAAATATGGCTTTGGCTCCTATTTAAACGGCGGTGGCTCGTTTCCAAATAACAATAAACATGCAACCCCCGAAGACTGGGTTGATTTAGCTGAAAAGATGTATCAAGCGTCTATTGATGATTCCCTCGATGGCAGCACGATTCCTACAATGTGGGGCACCGATGCGGTACATGGACACAACAATGTGATTGGTGCGACTTTGTTTCCGCATAATATTGGTTTAGGGGCGGCGAACAACCCTGAACTTATTGAAAAAATTGCCGCAGCAACGGCGCGTGAAGTTATGGTTACCGGTATTGACTGGGTATTTGCACCTACGGTTGCCGTAGTGCGAGATGATCGTTGGGGTCGCACTTACGAGGGCTACTCTGAAGACCCTGAAATAGTAAAAGCGTATTCAGCCTCAATTGTTAAAGGCTTACAAGGCGCTGTTGATGAAGACTTTTTGTCAGATACGCGTGTAGTCAGTACGGTTAAGCATTTTTTAGGTGATGGCGGTACTGTGAATGGCGATGATCAAGGTAATAATATCGCCTCTGAAGAAGAATTATTTGCGCTTCATGCTCAAGGTTATGTTGGTGGTTTGGGTGCTGGTGCACAAACGGTAATGGCCTCGTTTAATAGCTGGCATGGTGAAAAAATTCACGGCAGTAAATATTTACTGACCGATGTGCTTAAAGATAAGATGGGTTTTGATGGCTTTGTTGTCGGTGACTGGAATGGCCACGGGCAGGTTAAAGGCTGTTCTAATAGTAACTGTGCTCAAGCGGCTAATGCGGGCTTAGACGTATACATGGCACCGGATGAGTGGAAACCATTATTTAGCAACTTGGTTAACCAAGCTAATAGCGGTGAAATCCCACTCAGTAGAATTAATGATGCAGTAACGCGTATTTTACGCGTTAAAATGCGTGCAGGGTTATTTGATAAACCAAGCCCTGCGAAGCGCCCCCTGTCTGGAAAAACTGAAATTATTGGTAGTAGCGATCACCGTGCAGTGGCTAAACAGGCTGTACGCGAGTCTTTAGTATTACTTAAAAATAAGCAGCAGTTACTGCCATTATCACCTAAAACCAACGTATTAGTTGCAGGCATAGGGGCTGATAACATAGGTATGCAGTCGGGTGGTTGGAGCGTTACGTGGCAAGGTACAGGTAATAAAAACAGTGATTTTCCTGGTGGCAGCTCTATTTATGCAGGTATTAAAGATACTGTAGAGCAAGCTGGTGGCAGTGCAGCGCTGAGCGTTGAAGGGGAATATACTGCACGCCCTGATGTTGCCATTGTGGTGTTTGGTGAGCAACCATACGCAGAGGGTAATGGTGATGTTGATAACCTCGAATACCAGCGCGGTAATAAAAGCGACTTAGCGTTACTACGTAAGTTTAAAGATGCGGGAATTCCTGTTGTTTCATTATTTATAAGCGGTCGCCCTATGTGGGTTAATGCTGAGCTTAACGCCAGTGATGCGTTCGTTGCTATTTGGCTTCCAGGTAGTGAAGGCGATGCTATTAGCGATGTCTTGTTTAAAAATGCAGACGGTTCAATTAATCATGACTTTAAAGGCAAGCTATCTTTTTCATGGCCTAATAATCCAATTGATAATGAAAACCGTAACGACGAAGCTTACAGCCCATTACTTCCTTATGGTTTTGGTTTAACTTACAACGATAGTAATGTCTTAAAAGATGACTTGGTGGAGCAAACTCAACAGACTGAAAAACTGGATGATTTAGTATTGTTTGAGCGTGCAATTAAAGCACCGTGGTCACTGGTTTTAAAAAGTGGTGAGCAACAAAAAACGGTGGCGAGCAGTCGCGAGTCATTAGGTGCGGTGAGCATCCAAACATTTGATAAAGAGGTGCAAGAAGATGCACGCGCTATTCGTTTTAATGGCCAAGCACTGGCTGGCGTTAATTTAGCCGCTGCGTTTCCATCTGACTTACGTTCATACGTTGAAAACAATGGTCAGCTGCAAATACAAATTAAAGTAGATAAAGCCGCGGCTAGTCCGTTATGGGTTGGTATGGGGTGTGGTGAGAGTTGTCAGGGTAAGTTTGATATTACTGATAACCTTGAGCAATCAGGTCAATGGCAAACATTAAACATCAACTTAAGTTGTTTTGCAGAGCAAGGTGTTGACTTAGCACAAGTGTTCACCCCTTGGCAGTTAAGCACGCAAGGTGATTGGCATGTATCTATTGCTAAGCTGGCTATTACAGCAAATGCTGTCGAGCAAAGTAGTGTTACTTGTAAGTAGTCAATAACCTATTAACAAACATCAATAAGCAGGTACTAAATGTACCTGCTTATTGCTTTAAAACCGCGTATACAAAAACCTACCAAATTAGTCCCTTCTTACTTTTATTCCATTCTATGTGATTGATTATATTCAGCTCAATAGTTATCATAAAAACATAATAAAACTGCATTCGCTTTTGCGTTAATTATTTGAGAGTATGCCGAAATATTAAAAGCGTTATGTAATTAACAGGTGAGAAAGTGAATCAAATAAAGCTGGCTTCGCAGAGCATACAGCCTTCAAAAATAGTCTGTGTGGGGCGCAATTACAGTGCGCATATTGCTGAATTAAACAACGAACACCCTGAGCAAATGGTAATTTTTAATAAGCCTAATAGCGCGATCACTAATACCTTACTCTCTTCCCATAACGGTGATACGTTGCATTATGAAACTGAATTATGCTTTGTGGTTAAAAATAAGCAGCTTGCAGGGGTAGGGATTGGACTCGATTTGACTAAGCGAGCTTTGCAAAGCAGTTTAAAAGAAAAGGGCTTGCCGTGGGAACGTGCTAAAGCATTCGACGGGTCAGCACTATTTAGTGATTTTATTGAGTTAACGCCAGAAATGACATCGTTTATATTTGAATTACATATTGATGGCAAGCCGGTTCAACATGGTGATAGCCAACTTATGTTGCACCAACCTGCACAAATATTGGCTGAGGTTAGTCAGTTTATGAGCCTCGAAGAAGGCGACATTATTATGACTGGCACGCCTGCTGGCGTAGGGATGGTTAGTACTGGACGAGAGTTCAACGTTGCTCTTTATTCTGGTCAGCAGTGTTTATTGGAGCATCATTGGTCTGTGAGTCAAAGTTAATTATGTGTTGATAATATTGTTTATCAAAATTATCGATATGTTCACTTAGCCAGTGTCGCTGGCTTAGTTGATGAGCCGCTGATTCTAGTATGGTACTTTCTAATGCCGCATTAATTTTCTTAATTGCCTGATTAGCAAAATCATTAGGCGCATTAGTCGCACAGCCTACAGCTCCTTTGATTAATGAGCGCGTATTTTGAGCTATGGGTATACTAACGATTTTTATAGGGTGTTGTTGCTGGTTAAAGTAACTGGCCATAAAAGGATAATCGAGCGAGTAGTCTAAAAAGCCATGCCTCAGCCTATCGATCACAACGCCACTCTCATTATCACTACTTAAGCTCAAGGACACGTTATGATGGCTCAAAGAGTTTTCAATAATCATATTTATGTGTGGTGAAAAACGTCGTGCTGCGGCTTGTCCATAGGTAAAGCGTTCATCGCTAAGTAAACTAATTAAATTTATAGGATTACCATGTGCTTTAGTAAGTGTTTCTGCTTTTTGGTTAGTTGTAATAATACTAAACTCAGGGTAGATAGAGGTAGGACGTGAGTATGTATAGACTTCGTTGGTGCTCTTTTTATGGATTACGCATGGAAAGCAGACATTTTTGCCTTCTTTGATATATTTATTAATTCGTTTTTGTGGAACAAATAATCGAGTATGTTTTACATCCTTTATACTACTGATTAGTTGCTTAGTTAAATTGTCACACAAGCCCATTTGAGTATTCTCTGAGTCTAAGTGAAAAGGTGGTGTGTTGCTTTGTAGCCATAAAATTTCAGTGAGCTGATTTTTAGATTGGCTAATACTGTTACTCGAGAATATTAAAAATAGCAGGCAGAAATAACGAGCTGTATCCATAAAAAGCTGATAATTCTTTATTAAATGACTGTATTTAATTATACCTTAGCGCTTAAAAAATAAACATAAAGAATAGCAAAGAATCAACATTATTGAATAACATTTACCCTTTGCTTGATTTCATTAGTAAGGCATTGGATTATTTCTAAATATGATATCAATCGCTGATAACACGTCATCGCTCAGTGTTAGGTCAAACGCATCAATGTCTTCCTTTAATTGCGCCATAGTAGTGGCACCAATAATAGATGATGTCACTCCATCGACTTGATTACACCAAGCCAGCGCTAATTGAGCTGGGGTGATAGCGTGTGCATGGGCAAGTTCAACATACTCTTTGGTCGCCTGTTGTGATTGTGGCGTATCACGAAAAATACCGTTACGCTGCATAAATGTCCAGCGGGAGCCTTCAGGGCGTGCTCCATTTAGGTATTTACCGGTTAATAGCCCTGCGGCCAATGGTGACCAAGGTAAATAAGCAATATCTTCATGTACACATTGTTCTATTAAATAAGGCCAATCTTTGGCATGTACTAGGCTAAACTCGTTTTGGATAGACACCATTTTTGGCAAGTTATGCTCTTTTGATAAATTTAAAAATTGGCTAATTCCCCAAGGCGTATCATCAGAAAGCCCACAATGCTTAATTTTTCCTGCTTTAACACACGCATCTAACCCCTCTAAAATATCAAGCATATCAGCGGTGTGTTGTTTTGCATCTACCTCGGTAAATTTAAGCATACCAGGCCATTGCCTAGCAAAGTGAGGGGTACGGCGATTTGGCCAGTGTAGCTGGTATAAATCAATATAGTCGGTTTGTAGGCGTTTTAGAGAATGATCAACGGCATCAATAACAGCTTGGCGAGTAATATCACCGCCATCACGGATCCATGAAAGCCCATTACCGGCAATTTTAGTTGCAATAACAATGTCTTTTCGTTTTTGTGAATTACGTGCTATCCAATTGCCTATAATTTCTTCTGTTTTACCGTAGGTATCGGGAGAGGGAGGAACAGCATACATTTCTGCTGTATCAATAAAGTTCACACCCTGCTCAAGCGCATAGGCTATCTGTTGGTCGGCATCATGTTGGGTGTTTTGTACTCCCCAGGTCATGCTACCTAAACACACTCTTGAAACGCTAACACCACTACTGCCTAATTGACTATATTGCATTGCTAATCCTAATTATTCGGTTTGAGAGTTTGCTTTTAAAGCCGATAACAATGGCTCAGTGATCGTGGCTTTTTGGCCTGTTTTAAAGTCAAACATTACCACTTTTGACATGCCGGTGGTTGTTATCGCGTTTTGCGCATGACTAAACACACTGTAGTTCATTACAAAGCGGTCAGATTTAATATCACTAATGGTAATACCTACGCTCAATGTGTCGGGAAAGGTAACTGGACGCTTATAGCGAATATTATTTTCACTGATCACAGGCCCCGTGGCTTTTGAGTTGATGGTATCAAATAAATTTAATTTATTTAAAAAATCGATTCTGGCTATTTCAAAATAACGCAGGTAAACACAGTTATTAACATGCTGTAGGGCATCCATATCGCCCCATGCCACAGTGATATCGGTATGAATAGGGTGTTGTTGTTTAAACGTTTCCATGTATTTATTGCTCTTAGTTTTAAAGCATTTAGATTAGCAATATGGTCGGATGAGCTCAAGGGAATTATAACTAGGGGTGGAGCTATTCTGTATTGCCCTCATGGATGTAAATAAGGGACGTAAGCAGGACATGGAAGCTTTGCGCCTTTTTTATTTAAACAATTAGGCTATAAACCTCGCGCCGCGAGTAAACTGCCTCAGATTGAACAAACCTTAACCTTAAAAAAAACAACAGTGCTAAATAAAAACCCTTGAGTAAAAATTGTACCTCTTTAAATTCATGGCTATAGTAACTATTAACACACAAGGAGATAACTATGCAGAATATAATTAATTGGTTATTGGCATGCACCGTTTTTATAGCGTCGTTTACTTGTTACGCTATGGGTAATGAGGCTGGGGCAATTGTTTTGATTTTATTAGGCTTTTCTTTAGAAATTTTATTTTGGATGTATTGTTTTAATAAGCCAAAGAAAAGTAAACGCTCTTTTTAAGCAATAACATGCTTGCTAATTAAAAGTGATTCCACAATAATGGCTGTATAAATAAACAGTTGTTATTGTGTGATGAAAAAGTTTATTCATATAGATATGGACTGCTTTTATGCGGCCGTAGAAATGCGCGACAATCCTAAGCTTGCAAGCGTACCGCTGGCAATTGGCGGAAATAGTCGCCGTGGAGTGCTCTCTACCGCTAACTATATTGCTAGAGAGTATGGGGTGCGCTCTGCTATGTCTAACTATCATGCCAAACAGCTTTGCCCTGACTTAGTTATTGTGCCTGGCAGAATGGCTGTTTATAAACAAGTATCAACACAGATCCGCGCCATTTTTAACCGCTATACTGACCTTGTAGAACCTCTTTCGCTTGATGAAGCATATTTAGATGTGAGCCATAGTACTGCTTTTAAAGGTAGTGCAACGTTAATTGCTGAGCAAATTCGTACCGATATTTTTAATACCACAGGACTGACTGCATCTGCAGGGATTGCCCCAATTAAATTTATAGCCAAAATTGCTAGTGATGAAAATAAGCCCAATGGCCAATTTGTAGTATTGCCTGAGCAGGTTGACTCGTTTTTAGCCCAATTGCCATTAGGTAAAATTCCAGGGGTGGGTAAAGTAACTCTAGAAAAGCTTAATTTAAAAGGGTTATACACGGGGCAAGATGTGCGCGAAAAAGGGGCTAATTGGATGCAACAGCATGTGGGTAATTTTGGTGTGTCGTTATATCAAAAGTGCATGGGTGAGCATATAGGGCGCGTTTCCACCGAGCGGGTACGTAAGTCATTGAGTGTGGAACATACTTATGAATACAACAAAAACAGCCTAGATGAATGCCTTGAACAATTACCGCAACTGTTAGATGAACTCGTGGTTCGATTAAATAAACAGCAACTACAACATAAAATTAATAAATTAAGTGTTAAAGTTAAATTTGCTAATTTTGTAGTGACCTCAGCAGATCAAGCTGCGCATCAATTAAACACGGCTATTTTTAAAGAGTTACTCGCCAAAGCCTATCAACGTGGATTACAACAACCGGTGCGCTTATTAGGAATTGGCGTGGGTATTAAAAATCAACCAGAGCATAATTTACAGCTCAGTATTTTAGATGTGTAAAACGTGTAACTCCAAGTTGCCAGTAAATATGCAGGTTATCGCAGTTCACTGGTTATAAATTGCTAAATAAATAATAATAGGGACTACGTTTTCTAACAGGATCCTTTTTTATGGCATATCCAAAAGCAGTACTGGCTAAGCCGGTAAGTGCAAGCCTAGATTGTACATCGCATGATGCACTTATTATTATCAGCAACGACTTTTCTCATTTACCAAATACGCCACTGCGTGATGCAATTTTAGACCAAGCCCAAGTAGACTCTCGCATAGGCAATCAAGTCACCTTGTTAGTGATTGCCGGTAAACGTGTCGTGTTAGCGCCAACAGGCTCTTTAAACAGAGATTATGACGACGTTCGTCGTTATTTTGATGCAGCCAAATTAGCCATTAATGAGGCAAAAGCATCAGGTAGTGTTAACCCTGCTATTTATTTACCCGCTTTAAATACGGATAGCCGTTATCAACATGCTCTTGAAGTGGCTTACTTAGGCGCATGCCAAGCATTATGGCAACCCCTAGAAGCGCGTGAGTTTCATGGTCAAGGTATTGAACCTATTACTCAAATAGGCTTAATTGATGCCAATGAGCAAACAATCAAAGCAGTCAATGCGTTAGCTGCGGGGCAATATGCCGCACGTGATTTATGTGGCACCGAGCCTGAACGCATGGCCCCCCCACGTTTTGCTGATTATTGTACTGAGTTATTTGAAAACAGTGCGGTGAGCGTTGATGTGATTGATGATTTAGCTGCCATTGATAAGCATTACCCCATGCTAAGTACCGTTGCTCGCGCATCGTATGCGGTAGAGCGTCATCATCCACGCGTTGTTAAACTTGAATACGTGCCTGAGGGCGAAGTAACCCGAACACTGATGTTTGTTGGTAAAGGTTTAGTCTATGACACGGGCGGTGCAGATTTAAAAGTCGGTGGTTTTATGGCGGGCATGAGCCGCGATAAAGGCGGTGCGGCCTCGGTTGCTGGATTTATGAAAGCAGTAGCCGATTATCAGCCTAAAGGGGTTAAAGTGATTGCCTTTTTAGCGGTTGTACGCAACTCTATTGGTTCAGATTGTTTTGTCCCTGATGAAATAATTACTAGCCGTGAAGGTGTGCGAGTACGTATTGGTAATACCGATGCCGAAGGGCGTTTAGCTATGGGGGATTTACTTAGTGAAATGAAAGATTTAGCTAAAAATGAAATAAATCCAACGTTGTTTACAGTGGCAACCTTAACAGGGCACGCTGCGCGCGCTATGGGGCCTTATGGCGCATATGTTGAGAATGGGCCCGCGCGTAGTGCTAATATTTCACGCCAATTAGCCGATTGTGGTGATTTATGGGCTGACGGTGCTGAAGTGTCGCGTTCACGCCGTGAAGATTATGATTTTATAAAACCACGCACTTTAGCTGACGATGTGCTTTCTAGTAATAATGCAGCTTCTGCTGTCACAGCGCGCGGCCATCAATTCCCTATGGCATTTTTAGCTGTGGTAGGTGGATTAGATAAGCATGGCAGTGAATCTACTTTACCACTTCCTTATATACATATGGATATTGCTGGTAGTGGCGTTGAAGGCGGCGACTGGCAACATGGTAAACCAACTGCAGCGTCAGTAAGCAGTTTATTTGCCCGCTATTGTTTATAATTTTCTATAAATAATCCTAAAAAGCCCTGAAAATCAGGGCTTTTTAATTGGTGGAAGATATTTATTATCCGGAGTTCAGGTTAACTAAGCTTAAAGCGCGATACCACGCTTGATAACTCAACACTGCTTTGTTTGAGTTTGTCGCTAGCGCGAGTTAAATCTTTGGTGTTACCCAATGATTGCTCTGTAGATTGTGATAAATCGTTAATTCTTAAATTCACCTCGTCTGCGGCTGATGTTTGCTGCTCTGTGGCGCGAGCAATTTGGCCGTTCATATCGGTGATCACCGATACCAGCCTGTCTATTTCATCAAGTGATGCATTAGCTGAAGAGGCTTGTTCAACCGTAGAAATAGAAATCTCTTGGCTAGATTTTACCGCTTCAACTGCAGCTTTAGCCCCTTCTTGCAGCTTAGCTATCATAGCTTGAATCTCATCAGTGCTTTTACCTGTCCGGCTGGCAAGTGTTCTTACTTCGTCGGCTACAACTGCAAAGCCTCTTCCATGTTCACCTGCTCTTGCAGCTTCAATAGCTGCGTTTAGCGCTAACAGATTGGTTTGTTCAGCAATGCTTCTAATAACATCAAGTACCGAGCCAATATTATTACTCTCTTGAGCAAGGTCGGCGGTCACTTTGCTCACGGTTTCTATATTACTAGAGAGGGTTTCAATGGCGGTAATGGTTTTCGACACTACATTTTTACCCGTTGATGCATTACTAGCAGCATCATTTGCGGCTTGCTCAGCAGCTTCGGCATTACGGCTAACATCATGAATTTGATGAGTCATTTGCTCCATTGCCGCGGCTACTTGGGTGCTACTGTCGTTTTGAAGCTCAATAAACGACTGGCTGGTTTTGCTAGAATCATCTACAGCATGGGCATGCTCGTTTACATCGTTTGCGCTTTTGGCAACCAGCACCAAAGACTCCCTAATTTTAGAGACAAACAAATTAAATGATCTCGAAAGCTGAGATATTTCATCATTGCCATTTTCGTTGAGAGTACGGGTTAAATCCCCCTCACCTTGAGATATATCTTTCATCATTTCTGCTGCTAAACGAGTCGGCGTTAAAATACTGCGACCAATAAAGTAGCTAAAAAGTACGACAACGACGATCATAATCATTACATTGATAACGATAATAGTACGTTGCTGCGAAAAGGTGTTGTCTATGGTATCAAGGTAAACGCCCGAGCCGATGATCCATTGAATCGCCCCGAGTTCATCGGAGACCAGTTTGTTTAAGTCAGGCCACTTTACCTGACTCGTTTAAATTATCATA